>JBJEFF010000083.1:0-11078 GCA_051873775.1 Allobaculum sp.
AGCATACAGATGAGGATTGGTTATTTATACCCTCCGATTTTTTGACGCTTACGAATAATCACTTCAATTTCGTTTATATTTATCATTTTTTCCATGACGTAAAAACAGGCTGAAACCTTCTTTTTTACGGTCTCAGCCTGTGAAATTCCTCTTATACAGATTCAGTTTTTCCTTTTTCGAGAAGCGGTTTCAGGTACTTACCGGTATAGCTCTGCTTGCATTCGGCAATCTCTTCCGGGGTTCCGGTTGCGATGATCGTTCCGCCATCATCGCCGCCTTCCGGACCGATATCAATGATATAGTCCGCATTTTTAATCACATCGAGATTATGTTCGATGACAATGACGGTATTGCCGGTGTCCACAAGACGCTGCAGCACTTCAATCAGCTTGCGCACGTCATAGGAATGAAGACCGGTCGTCGGTTCATCAAGAATGAAGACCGTTTTTCCGGTCGGCTTTTTCTGCAGTTCGCTCGCGAGTTTGACACGTTGTGCCTCACCACCCGACAGCGTGGTCGCCGACTGACCGAGTTTGACATAGGACAGACCGACATCACATAACGTCTGCAGTTTATGGCGGATCTTCGAGATCGAAGAGAAGAAGTCAGCTGCTTCCTCAACAGTCATATCAAGAACGTCCGCAATCGTCTTGTCCTTGTATTTGACCTGAAGGGTTTCTTCGTTATAGCGCTTGCCATGGCACACATCACAATCGACATAAATATCTGGTAGGAAGTGCATCGAAATCTTGCGGATTCCGTCACCCTGGCAGGCTTCACACCGGCCGCCTTTGACGTTGAAGGAGAACTGCGACTTGGTAAAGCCGAGCAGTTTCGCTTCCTTGGTCTGGGCATACAGATCGCGGATATCGTCGAATACACCGACGTAGGTTGCCGGGTTGGAACGCGGGGTCCGACCGATCGGCTCCTGAGAAATCTCGATCAGCTTATCGATTTCTTCAAGACCTTTGATCTCTTTCGCTTCACCCGGTTTCGTACGGACTTTGCCTAAGTGATGCTGAATCGTATGGGTTAAAACTTCCGTCACGAGCGACGATTTACCCGAACCGGAAACTCCCGTCACAACAGTTAATGTTCCGAGCGGGAACTTCACATTGATGTGCTTGAGGTTATTCTGCGTTGCATCGATGACTTCAAGGAACTTGCCGTTTCCCTCACGGCGCACAGCCGGAATTGGAATCTGTTCCTTGCCGGACAGGAAGCGTCCAGTAATCGAATCGTCATTGGCCATCACTTCCTGCGGTGTTCCGACGGCTACGATGTTGCCGCCGTGAATCCCGGCACCCGGTCCGACATCGACGATATAGTCACTCGCGCGCATCGTATCTTCATCGTGTTCGACAACGATTAACGTGTTGCCAAGATCTCTCATTTCCTTGAGGGTCTCAATCAGTCGGTCGTTATCGCGCTGGTGCAGACCAATTGATGGTTCATCGAGAACGTACATGACCCCGGTCAGACGGGATCCGATCTGAGTCGCAAGACGGATACGCTGGCTTTCACCACCGGACAGTGTGGAGGCGAGACGGTCAAGCGTCAGGTAAGTTAAGCCGACGTTTTTGAGGAACATCAGACGGGAGCGGATCTCCTTGAGAACGAGATCCGAAATTTTACGCTGTGTAGGAGTAAGTTCAAGATGATCGATGAAGTCGATCGCCTGAACGACACTCATCTGTGTCCATTCATAAATATTCTTGCCGCCGATCCGTACAGATAAAACCTGGGGATTGAGACGGGCACCATGACAGGACGGACACGTCTGTTCGGAGAGGAATGTTTCATACCAGTCGCGGCTCCATGCCGAACCGGTTTCGAGATAGCGGCGCTCAATCATGTTGGCAATGCCTTCTGTCGGTTCGTCGTATTTCCGTTCGAGTCCTTTGTTGTTGTAGATCGTATATTGAATGGATTCTCTGGATCCGTAGAGAATTTTATCGAGCTGTCTTTTCGGCAGGTCTTTGACCGGCACATTCATATCGATCCCGAAGTGTCTGCAGACAGCTTCCATTTTCTGCCACTCCTGATTCCCGGTGCCGGCAATGTTCTTGTAGTAAGCAATCGCCCCCTCATTGAGGGTCAGATTTTTATTCGGAATCAGTAAGTCGAGATCGACTTTCTGAATACTTCCGATTCCTTTACATTCCGGGCACGCACCCATCGGCGCATTGAACGAGAACAGACGCGGTTCAAGTTTCGGGACGGTAAAGCCGCAGATGTTGCAGGCATAGTTGGAAGAGAAACGCAACCGTTCTTCGTCGGTCAGCACTTCCGCCATGCCATCCCCGATATTGAGGGCAGTCTGAATCGAATCATAGAAACGGCTGCGGTTGTCGCGGCGGATAATACGATCGACCACGACTTCGACATCGTGTTTCTTGTTCTTTTCGAGCGGCTCCATCTCTTCGAGCAGACGGATTTCACCGTCGACGCGCACACGCAGATAGCCTTCTTTCATCAGACGCTCAAATGTGTCCTTGAAAGTTCCTTTCTTGCCGAGTGCGATCGGGGCAAGAATCGTCGTTCTTGCGCCTTCCGGCAGCAGCATGACCTGATCGACCATTTCGGTGACGGTCATGCCGGTGATCGGTTCACCGTGTTCCGGGCAGTACGGAACACCGATTCGGGCATATAAAAGACGTAAATAGTCGTAGATTTCCGTTACCGTTCCGACGGTAGAACGGGGGTTATGCGATGTTGTTTTCTGGTCAATGGCGATTGCCGGAGAAAGACCGTCAATCTGGTCCACATCCGGTTTTTCGGAGTTTCCCAGAAACTGACGGGCATAGGATGATAAGGATTCCATGTAACGGCGCTGACCTTCGGCATAGATCGTATCGAATGCTAAAGATGTCTTACCGCTTCCGGAAACACCGGTCATGATAATCAGCTTATCTTTCGGGATTTCGAGGTTGACGTTCTTGAGGTTGTTCTCGCGCGCACCCTGAATTTTGATTGTTGATTCCATAAGCTCCTTCCTTCTTCTGTTGATTTATATAAATTTATATTGAATTAATTTTAAATAATATTGAGAATCGTTCTGAGACAAAAAAAGTCTGCGGTCCGTTTATATTCAGACGCAGGACAGATTCAGTCCGTTCTGTGGACTCTGTCCTGTTCTATTCTAGCGTATTTGGTGCGTACATTCAAAAAATCGGACCAGTTTAATTCGCTTATTTTAAAGCAATTTTAAATGTTTCGAATATTTGGCGGTTCTTTTTAGTTCATTACAAATCCGCAAATGGTGCATAAAACCCGACGCCGCATGACGTCGGGTTTTTCTTTTATTTTAGATGGAATTTACTCTTTTGCTTTGAGCATTGCCTGATACACTTCATTTTTGGAGTAGGAAGTGTTCTCGCATGCCTTTCCGGCAGCCTGTTTCGGTTTCATGCCCTGTCCGGCAAGTTCTAAAGCGTCACGGACGACATCCTCGAAGCTCTTCGTTTCGTCTTCGGTATTTCCTTCCACGACAAGAACCATTTCACCCTTCAGTTCCGAACAGATCGCAAGCACTTCGCTGACCGTACCGCGAATATATTCTTCGTGGATTTTTGTCAGCTCTCTTGCCAGTACGATATTGCGATCGCCGAGTACTTCGAGCACATCACTGAGGGTTGCTTCAATGCGATGCGGAGCTTCATAGAAAATCATCGTATACGGGAATTCTTTAAGAGCCGCAAGTTCCTTTTTGCGTTTGGTGCTCTTAGCATCGAGGAAACCGTAGTAGAGATAATGCTGGGTGGAAAGACCGGAAGCGACGAGTGCGTTTAAAGCAGCATTCGGTCCGGACATCGAAATCACCGGAATATCCTGATCAATGACAGCCTGAACCAGACCGCTGCCCGGATCGGAGATCAGCGGATAGCCGGCATCGGAAATGATGGCAACTTTCTTTCCCTGATCAAGCAGTTTGAGGATTCCCGGAATACTCTGCTGGGTGTTGTATTCATGATGGCTGATCAGCGGTTTATGAATATCGAGTGTTTTCAGTAACTGCCCCGAGTTTCTCGTATCTTCACAGGCGATTACATCGACATCATTGAGGGTATCGAGAACACGTTTAGAGATTTCATTGCGGTTGCCGATCGGAGTTGGGACGAGGTAGAGTGCCGGTCCCTGCTCATTCTGGAAGCTTTTCTGTCGGTTCATTGTCTTCCTTTCGGTCCGGGAACAGTTCATCAAACGAAACGAATAAGGTTTCTTCCCGGTTTTCCAGTTTTGCCTGTTTCTGGAGTACGTTCATGCTGCTGATGCGGTAGTGCTTGCCGTTGTATTCAATCTGCGAATTCAGTTTCGGCAGATTGCGGCGCAGAATCGTGTAGTCATCGTTTTCAAATCTTAAGCAGCATTTGAGTTTGCCGCACTGACCAGACAGCTTGGAAATATTTAACGCGAGCAGCTGGTTTTTCGCCATGTTGATCGAAACGGTATCGAAGTCGGTCAGGAATCTGCTGCAGCAGCATTCCATGCCGCAGATGCCAATGCCTCCGACAAGTTTTGCTTTGTTGCGCGGACCGACCTGACGCAGTTCGATGCGTCCCTGAAGCAGGCTGGACAGTTCCTTAAGCAGACCGCGGAAATCCACGCGGTCATCACTGACATACGTAAAAATAATCTTGGAGCGGTCGAGCGTGTATTCACAGGAAATCAGATGCATATCAAGCTGAAGGCGGTTGATCGTCTCCTGACAGATTTCCATCGCTTCAACGGTTTTGACATCGTTTTCCGCTTTGCGTTTCAGATCCTTCTCGGTTGCCTTGCGCAGAACCGGTTTAATCTCTCCTTTGACTTTGGACTCGTCATAAGGCAGTGAGGGGACATAGACGGTGCCGATTTCCTGGCCACGGACGGTCTCGACCACCACGGAATCTCCGGTCCTGTATTCTTCATAACAGCCGAAGGAATATGCTTTTTTCGATCCGTCAAACTGGATGTACACCATATACGGGAATGGTTTGGATTTGACGGATTTCTGTTTTACAGGTTGAGGTTTAGACATAAAAATCCTTTCCTTAAAATATCGCTACAGCAACGATCAGAATCCTGATCTGTGCTGTGATTTTTGATTTCAGAATTTGAAAAACTCCATCCGATCACCGGATTCTGTTTTTCGTTACCTTATTTATTATAGAAAATCGGACAACAATCTGCTTGTTTCTTTTGTTTCTAGCAAAAACAGGCCGATTGCGTCGGATTTGATTGTATCAAATCCGACCATAAATCAAGGAATTCTAGCCGGAAAAACGCATATTTTCCCCTGAATCACGAAAAAAGGTTCTGAGAGAAATCCGCTTCCGGTTTCCTTCAGAACCTTTTTATTCGGGTTCCACTATTTATTATATGGAGGTCTGTATGAAGCTTTTGTGCTTGTACTGCTTTCTTTATCCCTGAATTGTACGCTTACGGATCTGCATGCAGATGCGATCAAGCAATAGAGCGGGATCAAGCGGCAGACGACATGCATCGATTCCTTCAAGCAGAATCAGACGAAGATCGAGATGCATGAAATCCAGTTCGTTTTCCTGTTCAAGATGGAACAGCAGACAGTGGAAGAAAAATTCAACCCCCATTCGCGAAAGCTGATTTGTCTTCGAAAAGACTCCGGTCTGCAGATGGTATAACGCAATATGTTTCGAACGCTCTTTCCAGTACTGCTCCGAAGCTTCAAGAATTTCAAAGGCAGCTTCCCCTTCAAGCAGCTTTTCGGCATTGGCCCGATCATATCCGCTATACGCAAAAACGGAAACGAGATTCTCGTCGTCGACGAGGCTACGCAGTTCTTCCTTGCGTGATTCAATGCTTGCCATACGGAACGGAATGAGCTGGCAGCGCGAAACAATGGTCGGTAGTACATTAGACAGTTCATCAACCGTCAGAATACCCATCAGATTCGATTTCGGTTCTTCAAGGAATTTTAAAAGTGAGTTGGATGCCGACGCATTAGCCCGGTCATACTGTTCAATAATATAGGTCTGCTGGTTGACGATCCCGATCGCATTGGCCTGAAAGGCTTCCTGGATATTCAGAATATCCTGCTTACCAATACTCCAGTTCTTCATCTGAGCCAAAGAAGCCGGTTCATCCGGATTATCCCCGCTGTCACGTTGTTTCCACTTTGCCTCAATCTGTTTACGGGTTAACGGCTTACCACCATATAACCCGTTCGGTCGGAGCCAGTAAAAATCCGGGTTCTGTTCATGTTCAATCTGCTGACAGGCACTGCAGGTCTGGCAGGCAAAACCGTCTTCATCCCGGTTGGGACAGACGCGGGACTGCGCCACTAAAAGTGCCATTTTACTTTTTAAAGGATTATGAGGACCATAGAACAGATAAGCATGGGACAGACTGTCCGTTTTCAGGGCATTGGAGAGAATCCGCCATGCGACAGGCTGTTCTTCTTTCAGTCGTTTTTTATCAATCATGTTCATGCCCTTTCCAGAGCTGTTCAATTAAATCAAGAGTAGTCTTTGCGACTTCTTCTTTTGTTCGGGATGCATCGATGATCCGGATACGTTCCGGTTTCTCTTTACATAACTGTTCAAAGCCATCACGCACTCTCTGGTGGAAGTCACGGGATTCGAGATCGAGACGGTTCATTTCACCGCGCGAGACCATCCGCTCTTTTTCTGTTGCCAGATCGAGCGCAAAGAATAAGGTGTAGTCAGGACGGAAGCCTTCCAGACCGAAATCATTGAGCTGTTCGACTTCTTTTCGGCCGAGTTTACGCCCATAACCCTGATAGGCAAGAGAAGAATCGAGATAGCGGTCGCACAGAATCAGCTTGCCTTCTTCTAAAGCCGGCAGAATAGTTCTGACTAAATGTTCACGGCGGCTTGCGGCATATAGATAAGCTTCGGTTTTGGCATCCATCTGATTATTCACATCAAGAATCAGTTCGCGGATCTTTTCCGCTAAAACCGATCCACCCGGTTCACGGGATACGATGACTGGATACCCTTTTTCCTTCAGAATACGGGCAGCGGTTTCTAAAGCGGTTGTCTTGCCGGCACCGTCATTGCCTTCAAATGTGATTAACAGTCCTTTTGATCTCGTCATGTTCTCATTCTCCTTGATCGTTCTATCTGTCTATTATAATCAAACCACCTGTGAAAACAGCGATTCTCCATTGAAAGAAAGCGAAGTTTTCGCAGTGCGTATCAGAACTTCATCACAGTCGCTGCCGTAGGCTTCGGGTCATCATCGAAGGGTTAATGGATATTCAATGTTAGACTGAACATAGATTCAGCATAGGAGATGAAATTTATGTGTGGTTCTTTTTTAGTCAATAACGATGTTATTCCAGCCCTGAACAACTTCCAGCCTTGTCCGTGGATTCAGGGTCAGTTTGAGTTTGGAGATGTCTATCCTTCTCAGCTATCCCCGATCATTGTCTTCAATTCCAATACTCAGGAATATGAAGTTAAACTTCTTCCATTCGGCTTCAGCGATGTCATCTACGGTAAAAAAACAGATATAATCAATGCCCGCAGCGAAACCGTCCAGGAAAAACGGATGTTCAGAAAAGGTGTCGAGACAGATCGGGCAATCGTTGTCTGCTCAGGTTTCTATGAATGGCATGACCATCGGGAGAGATACCTCTTTACTACCGGACACACCCTCTATCTTGCCGCAATTATCGTCCGCGATTCCTTCGTGATTCTGACGAAAGCGGCTAATTCATCTGTAGCTCCCGTCCACCCCCGTATGCCGGTGATCTTCGATGAAAATGAGGCAAAAGAATGGCTGACCCAGCCGGATCTGGTCGGTGCTCTGATTGATGCCTCCTCGCCAGTACTCAATGCCACCCCGACTTCTCAGCCAACTTCCGAACAATTATCTCTGTTTTAAGGGATTTCATAAGTTTTCCTTCTACAATGCATGTGACAGCTCTTTCTTAAAGAGTAAAAAAACGGTTATCATATTAGATACACGAATGAAACTATCTCTTTGAATTACAGATCAGGGAGGAAAAAATATGAATAAGAAATTAATCGCAGAACGTCTGCAGGATCCGCGCGCAAAGCTCGTTGCAGTAACCAAAAAACACAGTGCCGAAGAGGTTGATGAACTTTACTCACTCGGTGTGAGAACGTTCGGGGAAAACCGGGTTCAGGAGTTCCTGTCCAAATACAACCCGGACTATGACTGGCACATTATCGGTCACTTACAGACCAACAAAGTGAAATACATTATCGGTAAAGTTTCGCTGATAGAATCCGTCGATTCGCTGCGACTCGCCGAAGAAATTGAAAAACAGGCTGCTAAACATGATTTAGTCCAGGATATTCTGGTTGAAATCAAAGTTTCTAAACAGGACGAAAACAAAACCGGTCTTCCGGTTGAGCAGCTTGATGAACTGCTTGCGGCAATTGCGGGTATGAAGCATATCCGCTTAAAAGGATTAATGACCATCGCCTCCAATACCGATGATCAGGATTTAATCGCATCTGAATTTGATCAGGCAAAAGCTCTTTATGACAAAGCCCGCTTACAGTATCCGACAATGGATACGTTATCGATGGGCATGAGCCATGATTATGCGCTTGCGATCGAACATGGCAGCAATCAGGTACGTATTGGCACAGCTTTATTTGAAGCTGACTAACTTGTTATTCCCTCTTCTTCGGAATTATTGAATCTCAATTAAAGCATGATAGAATAACAGACAACTTCACATTCGGAGGTAAAAAAATGAAAACAGATCCAAACGTTCGAATGCGAATGTCCGTTCGAACAGGAATATATATCTGCGTATTATCCGCAGTCGCTTTAGGAATGTATAAAGGCATTTTTGAAAGAACGTTCCGTACCTACACCGAAGCATCCCAGACTCATACCACAACCGCCTATGCGGTGAATGGTGAACCGATCAGCGGCAGTTCGAGGTGGTACAGTCAGTCTTTCACGAGAAACGACGTGAATGCGCAGGCTGTTGCGAGTGCAGAAGATCCTGCTGATCCTGGCTCATCTGAAAATTCGTCCGCTCAGGCCAGCGAATCCGTAACAGATCTTAATCAGAGCAATCCTGCACCTTCGACAGAGAGTACAGATGAGTCTGTAAATAGCAGTTCTGTTGAAGTCGACGATGAATCCGCTGCAGTTGACAATGATTACAGCTATCCGGTTTATACGGCTGATGATCTGCCCGTCCGGACCATTCTGATTGATGCCGGTCATGGCGGAAGCGACCGTGGTGATGTAGCTTCAGATGGCACAGTTGAAAAAGATGTCAATCTTAAACTGGCTAAATTAGTCAAAGAGCACCTTGAACTTCAGAACCCGAATCTCAATGTCGTGATGGTCCGTGAAGATGACACAACCGGTACCGATACAAACGGCTGGGAAGATCTTGTCTGGCGCCGTCAGGTGCAGGAAGATACGAATCCTGACTATTTCATTTCTCTGCATACACATGCCGAGGATGAGCAGTCCGGTACAAAGTTCTACTACAATGCCGATGACTCTTTAACGGCTGCCCTTGCCAATACCATTGCGAATAATCTGACGAACCAGGGATGGTCCGGACTCGATTCCATGGTCACCACCGATGAATATCCGCTTCAGCTGATTTCCATGGCGAACTGCCATGCACTGATGGTTGAAATGGGTTCCTTAAAAGATGCGGATGATCTCAAACTGCTCAATGATGACGAAAGTCTTGAAAAAGCAGCTGCCGCCATTGCAGCTTCGATTAACGCAAGTATTGCGGATAATCCGTATGCGCCGGGCTACCAGTCTGTTCAGAAACAGCTTGAAAACCGGTCTTAACTGCGCGATGTATTCTTATTTCATCTGTATTTAATATTTCGAAAATATAACTGTCATACACGACTTTCAGAATCACTTTTCTAATGGTTCTGTTCCCGATCAGGAGGACTGTTGTGAAATCAAAATTACCCAAAAACAGAAAGCTGAATGCCGGTCTGTATATTGGTGCACTGTGCGTGATTTCCCTGTTTTTATACAGCACGCTTTTTGCGAGAACGTATAACTCAGTAAGCGGAGATCCAAACGTCACAGCCACTACTTCCACAGATCCGGGCACCGGGCTGATCTATAAAACCTATCCAAAAAAAGGCAAGATGACGACCGTCATGCTTGATGCCGGACATGGCGGACTGGATGGAGGAAATGTTGCCAACGGCGATATTCAGGAAAAAGACATTAATCTCTCCATGACCAATAAAGTCCGCGATTATCTCAATGAATTAAATCCGAATATTCAGGTCAAGATGATCCGTACGGACGATAACGTACCATGGCTCACCGATGAAGAGACGGATCTGAACTACCGTCTTGAACAGCAGACGAAGCAGAATGCGGAGTATTACTTCTCCCTCCACTGCAATTCCTTTGAAGATCCGAGCGTCGAAGGACCTGTCTTCTTCGTGAATCCGACCGATACCGTCATGAAAGATCTGACCAATAAAATGGGTGAGAACCTTGAAGCAATCGGCTGGTGTCAGGAATACAATGTCGTGGATAACCGGCTGCTGCAGGTTGTCACGATGTCTGAAATTCACTCAACTTTAATCGAAATGGGTTATATGACCAATGCGGAAGACCTGGCTCATCTGACCAGTTCAACCGAACAGGACAAAGCCGCAAAGACAATTGCGGCAACAATTTCCGACTACATCATGGAAAACCCGGATGCCCCGAAATACGAAAAACCGAAACAGGCAAGCACAACAGAATCCGCTTCAAGCATGGCCTCTGTCGAAAGTCAGACTGCAAGTGAACATGCAGCTCAGAAAAGCGAAGCCGATGCCGCCGCAAATCCGGACGGACAGAATCCTGATCCGAATCAGGCAGCCGATCCTAACCAGACTGCCGACCTGAATCAGCAGCAGGATCCCAACGCAAATCCTGAACAGCAGGTCGAACAGCCACCGGTTGAAGAACCGCCTATTCAGTAATCAGCATCTTATTTCTATAACCATTTAACCTCCGGCAGAGATGCCGGAGGTTTTCTTTATTCTGCTTTTTTACGTTCACTGACCGTAAGCGTCAAATAATCGACGTGTATTTTGTATCCGTCCTCCTTGGGATAATAG
>JBJEFF010000084.1:0-11045 GCA_051873775.1 Allobaculum sp.
AAGACGGATTTCGCGGGGGGCTTCGGAGATCTCCAACTTCATCAACAAAACCCCATGCCGGTTAAAAGATATCCAGGATCTGGTGATGGATACCGGTCTTGGACGGGATTCCCTGTCCATTATTTCGCAGGGCAATATTTCCTCCTTTGCGGATGCCAAACCGGAAGAGCGCCGTCTGTTATTTGAAGAAGCAGCCGGTGTCGCCAAATACAAAAAACGCAAACGAGTCTCTCTGGCCAAACTCGAAAACGTGAAGAACAATCTTGAACGCGTTCAGGATCTGATTGATGCCCATAAAGAACAGCTCGATGTTCTTGAAGTTCAGGCTAAGGATGCCGTTCGCTATCTTGAAGCCAAGGAAGAACTGGCAAGCATTGAAATCTCCGTTCTTGCCATACGCATCGGCGAATTAAAAGAGCAGGAAAATCAGATCCGCAAGGATCTTGAACAGCTTCAGTATCAGCAGGTTGAACAGTCTGCCGCCGGTAATAAAGCCGATGAAGAACTCGAAGGAATTTCAGCTAGAATTCTCGAACTCGATGGAAAACTGTCGAGACTGCAGCGTGAAAAATCGCAGTGCATGGAAGAGTCGATGCAGCTGCAGAAGCAGAAAGCCATTCTTGATGAACGGCGCAAGAACATGCTGTCGAGTGAAGATGAGCAGGCACGCCGGCAGTCGCTGATTGAACTGTTCAGTGAGGCAAAATATGAATATGAAGACCGACGCAGCCGCTTAAATCAGGCAACGCTGATGTTACAGGGTAAGGAAAAACAGCTCTCTTCCATTCGCCAGCAATTACAGGCAACGGCAAACCGCCGGAATCTCGCACAGAGTGAGCTGCATCATCTTGAAAATGATCTTGCCGGGATTGAATCGCGGATTGCCCATCCGCCTTATCGCAATCACGGTGTTCAGGCGGTTATGAAAAATCAGGACCGTCTAGCCGGAATTCATGGCTTAGTCAGTGATCTGCTTGAATGTGATGACGAATATTTACCGGCGATCACAACCGCTCTTTCCGGTGCGGCTGAACAGATCGTCGTGGATAATGAAGGCTGCGCAAGAGCAGCCATCAACTGGCTCAAACGCTCACAGAGCGGACGTGCGACGTTCTTGCCTCTGACGGTATGTAAGGCACGTACCCTGCAGGACTGGCAGGCGAATATCGCCAGAAATGCCGAAGGGATCCTCGGTGTTGCAAGCGACTTTGTCCACTGTTATGACGTCTATGAACCATTAAAAATGCGTCTTCTTGGCTCGATACTCGTGGCACGGGATCTTGAAGCCGCAAACCATGCCGCGCGAAAACTCAATCAGACCGTCAAAATCGTTACTTTAGGCGGCGATGTCGTTCATGCCGGCGGTGCAATGACCGGTGGTTCGATGCGCCAGCCAAATAACCCGATTCCGGCGCTGAAAAAGGAAAAAGCGCGTCTGGAAGAAGAGATCAGTCAGAAACAGGATGATCTCAAAGATCTGAATAGTCAGATCCGGGAACTGTCTGATAAAACCGATGACCTGACAAATGAAGTCATGCAGAGCCGTATTGAAAAAGAAAAGCTCGATAACTTTGTTCAGGTTAAACGGGAAAAGTACCAGAACCTCGAACTTCAGATTTCCCAGCTTGATCTCAGCGCCAGAGAAAATGAAGAAACCCGCAATGCGAGTGATCAGAACGGACTCGTCAGCCGTCTTTCCAGATTGCATCAGAAAATGGACGAACTGGATGGCGAGATCACCCGTCTGAGTGCGCAGAAACAGGAATGCACAACAAGACAGAGCGAACTCAATGATCAACTGCGAAAAAGCAGACGAGAACAGTCGGCACTGTCTAGTGCAATCCAGCAGAAAGAGCTCGAACTGGCGCGTATTGAAACCCGTCTTGAACAGAACCTTTCCCGCTTGTCCGCAGATTATGCGCTGACTTATGAAGCAGCGCTCGCACAGAAAAAGGAAATCGATATTGCGCAGGCAGATGCCCGCATTAAGACCCTGCGCAGAACGCTTTCTTCGCTAGGCAATGTCAACCTTGCAGCGCCGGATCAGCTTAAGGAAGTAAAGGAAAAATACGAATTCCTGACCAGTCAGAAAGAAGAACTCGAACAGGCAAGCAGGCAGATTCTTGCAGCGGTGGATGAGATGGATCAGACGATGACTGTTCAGTTTGAAGAGATGTTCAACAAGATTAACGATTGTCTTGATGAAGTCTTCAAAGCAATGTTCGGCGGGGGTAAAGCCCGTCTGGTTCTGTGTGATCCGAATGATTTGCTCAACACCGGTGTCGATGTTGACGTCCAGCCACCGGGCAAGGCGGTTAAAAACCTTGCGACGTTCTCAGGAGGAGAGAAAGCATTAATTGCGATCTCTGTCCTGTTTGCTATATTAAAAGCAAGAACGGTTCCTTTATGCATTTTTGATGAGGCGGAGGCAGCGCTCGACCAGGCCAATGTCGAACGATTCGCCAAATACCTGTCGAATTTTAAGGATCAGTCGCAGTTCATTACCGTAACCCACCGTCCGGGAACCATGGAACAGTGCGACACCCTTTATGGTGTGACCATGCAGCAAGACGGAGTCAGCCAGGTCCTCAAAGTCATGCTTAAAGACGCGACCGAAATGAGTAAGTAGGTGAATAGAAATGGCTTTTTTTGAAAAACTGAAATCGAAGTTTGTCCGCTCTCAGGATAAGGATAAATATTTAACCGGGCTCTCCAAAAGCCGTAAAAGTTTTGGTGACCGCATCCGTGCGCTGTCCAATTCCTTCCATGGCGTAACCGATGAACTGCTCGAAGAAATCATGATCATTCTGCTCGAAAGCGATATGGGTATCCATACCGCTCAGAAAGTTGTGGAACTGTTTGAAGAACGGTCCAAGGAAATTAAGAATTACGATTCCATGGAAGATTACCTGATCTCCATTCTCTATGATTTCTATAATCCGGAAAAAGATGAAAACTGGAGTCTTCAGGAAGATGGACCGACGGTCATCATGATGGTTGGTGTCAACGGTTCGGGCAAAACGACCACAACCGCAAAACTAATCCATTACTTCCAGGAACTCGGCAAAAAACCGGTAGTAGCCGCAGCCGATACATTCCGTGCCGGTGCCGTTGAACAGATTGAAATCTGGGCCGACCGCTTAAATGCACCATGCGTAGCCGGTAAGGAAAAACAGGATCCGGCAAGTGTCATTGTCGATGGATGCAAGTACGCCAAAGAACATGATATGGACGTACTGATCTGCGATACAGCAGGACGTCTGCAGAATAAGACCAACCTGATGCGCGAGCTTGAAAAAATGGGTCGCGTTGCCGGCAAGCAGATTGACGGTGCGCCGCATGAAACATGGCTCGTTCTCGATGCGACTACCGGTCAGAACGGGATCTCCCAGGCAAAGGAATTCATGGATGTCACTCCGGTTTCCGGTATTATCCTCACCAAGATGGATGGAACCGCAAAAGGCGGTGTCGTTATGGCCATCCGTGATCAGCTCGGTTTACCGGTACGCTTCCTCGGACTCGGTGAAAAGCCGGAAGATCTGCGTCCGTTTGACCTGTCTTCCTACCTGATCGGGATCACCAAAGGTCTTGAAGAATAATGATTTCCCATATTCAGGCCAACTTACTGCTTGACCAGTACGAAGCCTTTTTATCACCCAGACAGCAGGAGGTTCTTGAACTCTATTTCCAGGAAGACCTGTCCTTAAAGGAAATCCAGGAAAATCTCGATATCTCCAAAGCAGCGGTCTATGATGCATTAAAAAAAGGCGTGGCGATTATGGAAGACTTTGAATCAAAGCTTCATTTAATCGACAAGCAGAATAAGCTGATGGCATTTTTAAAAGAACATCCCGAATATACAGAAGAATTAAGCAGCCTGCTCGAGTAGGCTGCTTTTTTAACGACGAAGAATAAATGGCAAGACTATCTGTAGATCGGGTAAAAATTGAAGTTAGCGGTGACGAGTCGCTTCAATCTTGCTTTCCGCTTCAAGACGTTTGGCAAGGTTTCGATCATAGTCCGAATTGAAGTAGGTGAGATAAAGGAGATTGAGCGTGTACTGAATACTCGTTCTTGCTGCAAGCGTCGAAACTTTACGGGAAATACTTTCGGTTTTTGGGAGGTCAATCATCACATTGGCATGTTCATCATGTCGTGCAGAAACGAGAATATACGGAATCTTTTTCGCGTTGAGAATTTTTTCGATTCCATCAACGGTATTCGAAAAACCGCGGTAGCTGATGATCATGGCCAGATCATTCTGATCCAGAGTCATCGTCAGATACGACTGTTCACCGGGCAGCGGAGTGATCTGAATATTGACGCCAAGTTTCATCATCTTGTTGTGGAAGGATAGACCATCGAGATACGAATCGCCGATCGCAAATATCGCAAACCGTCTCGCTTTACGGATAAGCTCAACCGCTTTTTCAAAAGGTTCAGGACGAAAAGGGAACGATTGATGTCCGTTCCATGCCAAGTGCGGTCAACAATGTGACTTTAACGATGCTCGGTCAGAAGTCGCAGAGAATCGGCGAAGATTTTGAAGATCGTTTCGAAGTTCAGTTTGACGCAATGGACCAGATTATCGCCGCAAAAGACTTTGATCGCTGCTACAGCGAAATGGAAGATACCTATAACGTTATTGATTTAGCAGACAAGCTGCGCCGTACATATACCTACGAAGAAGAGTAGTCAGCTGAAATCAGCAGATGATTCATATTCAGAAAATCAGATCATTTAAAGAATCAGATCATTGATAGAAGGAGAAAAGTATTATGGAAATCAAATCGATTATGCACATTTCGTTTTATACAACTCGCTACGATTAAATGGTTGATTTCTATGTCAATAAAATAGGTGCCAATCAGAAAGTCATCGTTCGCTGAAAAGATTATTTAAAATATCCGGAACGTAAAACAATGTATGAAAAAGCTTTATCCGATCCGAAAGGAATTTTCTATACCTATCTTGAACTTGCACCGGGTCAGTTTATTGAGCTGTTCCCGAGTGAAGAAGTGAACTACACACCGAATAACTACTCTCACTTTCCGCTGTTAGTCGAAGATATCGAAGTTGCATCCAACGCAATGCACGATAAAGGCATAATGCCGGATTCCGCAATGTCCAAAGGACCATCCGGTACATGGCAGCAGTGGTTCCATGATCCGGATGGCAACAAGTTCGAAATCATGCAGTATACCGCTGACTTCTGGCAGGTTAACGGTCATAAAGCCTAGAGAAATAATTGGAAAAGGATAACTCCGGAAGGCAGGTGTTCCGGAGTTTTTCTACGGTTTTACGGCATATAAGGAGATGATTTCATTAGATTGAATTAGTGAACAAAATCACGTATTTCTGATTGTGAATGAATTACTTTTCAGGATGTCTGAAATCTTTGAATGAGCCTCTTTCAAAACACGTGGACAAGAACAGATTGTTCAGAAATACAAAAATTCTCACAAGAATAAACAGAGATAATTTGGCCTCCTGTGAAAATGGCGGTAAACTTGAATCAATAAGTATATAGAAGAGGAGCAAATAGATTTATGGCTATTGTTATGTCTGTCAATGCCGGAAGTTCATCCCTGAAATTCCAGGTTTATGAAATGCCGGAAGAAAAAGTTTTAGCAAAAGGATTAGTTGAAAGAATCGGTCTGACTGATGGTGTATTCACAATCAAGATCAACGATGAAAAATTCAGCGAAACAACTGATATCCCGAACCACGAAGTAGCAGTTCAGATGTTAATCGACAACCTGCTCAAACACCACGTTGTTGAAGATCTGGCTGACATCAAAGCTGTTGGTCACCGTATTGTCCATGGCGGCGAATTCTATGCGGATTCCGTAGTCGCGACTCCGGATGCGGTTGAAAAAGTTGAAGAATGCATTCCACTTGCACCACTTCACAACCCTGCTGGTTTAACTGGCTACCGCACATTCGAAAAAGCACTGCCAAATGCTGTTCACACATTCGTATTCGATACAGCATTTCACCAGACAATGCCTGCTCAGAGCTTTATCTACCCGATTCCATACGAATACTACGAAAAAGATCATATCCGTCGTTACGGCTTCCACGGAACAAGCCACAAGTATTTAACATTACGTCTGGCTGAAATGTTAGGCAAGAAACCGGAAGAAATGAACATCATTACCTGCCACTTAGGAAACGGTGCTTCGATTACAGCTGTTAAAAATGGTAAATCCTTCAAGACATCCATGGGCTTAACACCACTTGCAGGTGTCATGATGGGTACACGTTCCGGTGATATCGATCCGGCTATTCCAGGTGTCCTGATGGAAAAATACGGCTACTCCGCTAAAGAAATGGATAATATCCTGAATAAAAAATCCGGCCTGCTCGGAATTTCCGGAATCTCCAGCGACAGCCGTGATATCGAAGCTGCTGTCGAAGAAGGCAACAAACAGGCTCTTCTTGCTAAACAGATCTTCAACGACCGCGTAATCGAAACAGTTGCCGGCTACTATGGCTTAATGGGTGGCGCTGATGCAATCGTCTTTGCCGGTGGTATCGGTGAAAATGCAATCGATACACGTAAAGAAATCATTGACGGCTTAAAAGCTCTCGGTGTAGTTCTTGATGAAGAAGCAAACAACTGCCGAGGTAAGGAAGTTAAGATTTCTGCTCCTGAATCCACGATGGATGTCTATGTGATTCCGACAGACGAAGAAGTAATGCTTGCCCGCGACGCTTACAAAAACATCGCCAATGCTTAACTTTGAAATTTTCTCTTCGCTCCTCGAAGAAATTGAACAGGCACCGATTATCACGATTTTCCGGCACATCAATCCGGATCCCGATGCCTACGGCTCCCAGCTCGCTTTAAAAGAATGGATCCGATATGCCTATCCGGAAAAGCAGGTGTATGCGTTAGGACAGGGCGAAAGAGCGGATGAGATGGATGAAGTGGATGATGAAACAATCGCTGCTTCGCTTGCTATCATTACCGATACCGCAAACCGTGAACGGGTCGATGATCAGCGTTTTACCCTCGCTAAAAAGATTGCCCGTATCGATCACCATATCCGGATTGAGGATTTCGGCGAGTTGGATTTAGTCGATGAAAAAGCAGCGGCAGCATGCGAAATGGAAGCTCTTCTCTTCAAGCATTTCCAGATCACCATTGGTCCGAAATCGGCACAGGAGATGATGAAAGGACTGATCGCGGATTCCCAGCGGTTCTCCATTTCCACTGTCCGTCCGAAAACGTTTGAAGCGGCAGCCTGGCTGATGGACCAGCAGGCGGATCTTCAGCAAGCGGTCAAATCCCTCTACAACAAAGAGTATTCGACCTTCGAAATTGCTTCATACATTGCGCATAAAGCCGTTAAAAAAGGTGCCCTGCTCTTTACCGTACTGAGCCAGAGTGATTATCTCTCACGCGGTGTCAGCTTTGAAAAAGCCAAGAGTCAGGTCAACGCTTTAAATGATGTAAAAGGCGTCATGATCTGGGCACTGTTTACCCAGCAGCCGGATGGCAACTATTCAGCATCTTTACGTTCGGCAAGTGTAGCTGTTAACGAACTCGCCAGTCAGTATGGCGGCGGAGGTCATAAACAGGCATGCGGTATCAAGAATCTCGATGTCCGTCAACTGAGTGAACTCATCGCTCAGCTTGAACAACTCGCCAATCAGAATTAAAACAATAAAACACAGCTCTTCCCAAGTTTCAGGTTATTGAAATCGCGGAAGAGCTTTTTTATGGAAAGAAAACGAAGGAATAAAAAGAGAAAAGAAAAGTCGACCGTCGCAGGCGAAAATGTGTTGATCGCCCGCAAAACCTTTTAATTGAAGCTGCGATTGACATCGCCCAATAATTTGGAAATGAGCGATTTGCTTCACACTCGAAGTGATTGACCCCCTCAAATGATATAGCTTGAAGAAAAACGCTATAATAGAGGCATGATTCATTTACATGTACGTTCCTGTTATTCGCTGCTTGAAAGCAGCCTAACCATTCCGGATCTCATTCGCCTTGCCCAGGAACATGACCAGAAAGCAGTTGTCCTCACCGACCATCGGACCATGTACGGAACGATGGAGTTTTTGCATGCCGCAAAGGCAGCAGGATTGAAACCGGTGATCGGCCTTGAATTTGAAGTGCTGGATAATGGAAATCCTTTCTCTCTTCTAGCCCTTGCCAAAAATGGTCGGGGATTGCAAAACTTGTTTGAAATTTCCACTTGGCTCAATTGTCATGAAGAACCGATCAGCCTTGACGAACTTGCACCGTATGGAAAATCGCTGATTTTCATGAATGCAGGTGCAGATGACATTCTGGAAAATATGGCGTACCAGAACATGCATGTCGAAATTGGAACTTTGTTCCAGTCGCTGGAAAGCATTTGCGATGAATTCTATGTGGCGATCACCTTGCAGGATTCCCCTCGTTTTGCTAAATCCAACCATGCCCTTGAACTCGTTGCCCAATCCCTCGACTTGCCAACCGTCGCTTTAAATCGCGTGGAATACGAGCGTGAACAGGATGAACGGACTTTGCGTCTGCTCCGTGCAATCAGCGAAAACAAGCTGATCGACGATCCAACCCTGCAGGTCAGAAAAGGACGCTACTACCGCTCGTTAGAAGAAATGGAAGAACTCTATTCTTCACAACAGCTCGAAAATACCGAACGGATTGTTGAACAGATCGGCGATTATGATCTGCCCAAGGCCAAGCTTCCGATATACCCCAATAAAGCGGGAGTGGAAAGTGAAGTCTATTTAAAAGAGCTCTGTGTCAAGGGGCTGAAAAAGCGGATGAATGATCATGTTCCTTCAGAATATTGGCAGCGTCTGCAGATGGAGCTGGATGTCATTTTAAGCATGGGCTTTGCGGACTATTTTCTAATTGTGTGGGATTTCATTCGTGAATCAAGAAGCCGCAATATTTTAGTCGGTCCGGGACGAGGCAGCGCGGCAGGGTCTCTTGTGGCGTGGACACTTGGTATCAGCCATATCGATCCAGTCGCAAACTCCTTGCTCTTTGAACGCTTTCTCAATCCAAGCCGCATTTCCATGCCGGATATCGATACCGATTTTCCCGATAACCGAAGACAAGAGGTTCTGGATTATGTCCAATCGCTTTACGGCAAGAACCATGTTGCCCATATCGTCACGTTCTCCCGCATGAAATCCAAATCCGCGTTGCGGGATTGCGCTCGTGCTATGAATGTGTCCATACGTGAAATCAACCAGCTGACCAAATTGATTCCCAATAACGTCAACTGGAAGCTTGCCCAAATTCCGGTTGAAAGTTCCGCATTCAATGCGATGATCCACAAAAATCCGCGTTTGAATGCGGTGTATCAGGCAGCTTGCGCCATTGAAGGCTTTCCTCGTCATGCTTCGCTGCATGCCGGAGGAATTGTTCTTGCCCGCGATTCGATTGTCGAACAGGCGCCACTTGCGGATGTAGGTGAAAATCTGCCGGTCGTTCAGTTTGCGATGGAATACCTCGAGGAAATCGGTCTGATTAAATTTGACTTCCTCTCCTTGAAAAATCTTTCGCTTTTAGCGGACATGGTCGATGAAATCGAACGGCGCGATCATCTGAAAATCGACCTGCTAAAACTGCCGCTCGATGATCCGAAAGTCTATGCGATGCTTCAAAAAGGCCAGACCATGGGGGTTTTCCAGCTTGAAAGTGCCGGCATACGCGATTTGCTTGTGCGCTACAAGCCTGTTCGGTTTGAAGACATTGCGGCGGTTTTGGCGCTGTACAGACCGGGTCCGATGAAAAATATCGACAACTTCCTAAAAGCCCGTTTCGACCAAAACGAGCGGATGTCCATGCATCCGCTGCTCGACCCGATTCTTCAGGAAACTGGCGGAATCTTTGTCTATCAAGAACAGATAATGGAAGCGGCGCGCGTGATCGGCGGCTTCAGCTTGGCGCAGGCTGATCGCTTGCGAAAAGCAATGTCCAAGAAGAAGCCGGAAGAAATGCGCGAGTGGGAAGATCAATTCATCGTGGGCGCCAAACAAAAGGGAATCGATGGCGCAAAGGCGAAAGAAATCTTCGATGTCATGTTTGAATTTGCCGAATATGGATTCAATAAGTCGCATTCCTATGTTTATGGCTTGATTGTTTATCAGATGAGCTGGATTAAAGTCAATTATCCGCTTGCCTTCTATCAGGTTCTGCTCGATTCATGCATCGGCGCCGGAGCCAAGACAAATGTCTTCCTGCAAGAAGCCAGGGCTCGTCAGGTGAAATTTCTGCCCTTGAGTTTGAACCATTCCTTTGCCCAATACGACCAGCAGAAAAATGCGCTGCGTTTGCCTTTGGCTCTGGTCAAATCAGTGAATAAACTGTGCATTGATTCGATTGTTCAGGAACGCCGTGAACACGGTTTGTATCAGGATCCTTGTCTAGGCGTAATCCGGCTGATTCATATCGGACTGACGAATGCCCAGGTTGAAGCGCTCATTGAAGCTGGCGCATGCGATGAACTTGGGGCAAGTCGAGAAAGTCTGATGGCGCAGTTTGAGCAGATTACCTCCTTTGCGGATTTGATCACTTTGGAAAATGGGCAGTGGCAGTTTGCCGGGGTGACGCCGCCGGTTCTAAAACCCGTTGCGCCCAATCCTCTTGAGCGTCTGAAGAGGGAAAAAGAACTGCTCGGTTTTTATATCACCCGTCATCCGGCTTATCTTGTCCGGGCCAAAAATCGATCATTGGTTTCAACAGGGCAATCGCTGAGTCAAAACGGTAACATGCAGATTGCCGGTGTTCTCCATTCCATACATGAGCGGAAAACGAAAAAAGGCCAGCAGATGGCGTTTGCGACGCTTGAGGATGATACCGGTGAGCTGAATGTTGCGATTATGCCCGAAAAATGGGAGCAGCTGCGCCCTGTTCTTAAAGAGGATCTGCTTGTGGTGGCTTGGGTCAATAAAAACCGGGCAGACAAAGATGTTTGCCAGTGTCCCGATGCCGAAGCTCTCACCGCAGAGCACGGCGACGGCGATGACCGCCGCCCCCACGATCATGGCGGCGGTGCCGTAGGTGATGCCGA
>JBJEFF010000085.1:0-11015 GCA_051873775.1 Allobaculum sp.
TTGATTGAAGATGAAGTCGAATCGTTATTTTATCCCGTTAACCGAATGGCATTGGCTTCTCAATGAAAGGATCCATTCTTTTCGCTGCCTCGGATCGGGTTTTGATCCAAAAAAATCACTGAGTTCATTTTTATACCGATAGCACTCTTCTAGATCCTGGCTAACGGCAGTCATCGCTGCAACAAGTCGTATTGGTTTAAAGAACAAGAAATGTGCTGGTCTTGCAATCTGTAAAGAGCGAAAGAAAAACGGAAGAAAGGAGAATAGGAGTCGCCACACTGTAAGGGAATTTGTCCACTTGGCTTAAGTTAAAAATTGCGTGAGGGGATTATTTTGGATCGTGAGGCGGACAGATCTCAAATGCGTCAAAAGGCTAAACGCACCTTGCGCAATTATCAATTTCCATGATTTGCAACGAAACGATAGCGACGTCAGAGATTTTACATTTCTCTGACGTCTTTCTTTTTTTCGGAAAATTTTTTACTTGAAATTTACGCCAGCACGCGAATGGATTTTACGATCGATATTTACAATGTAGGCGCAGTCAAGAGATAGCTGCAAAAAACAAATTCAAAGGAGAAATAGAAAATGAAGAAAATTATCAGTTTGCTCGCATCAATATTGATGGCATGTGCACTAGTAGGCTGTGGCGGCGGCAACAAGCAAGCAGTCGCAACAGACGGCTCTACCTCAATGAACAAAGTAATCAGTGCTCTGGGTGAAGCCTTTCAGTCAGACACCGGCATTAGCGTAACCTATAATGCTACCGGTTCTGGCGCAGGCATTCAGGCAGTTCAGGAAGGCAGATGCGACATTGGACTTTCCAGCCGCAGCCTTAAAGATGAAGAAAAGGCAAACGGACTTGAAGAAACAGTTCTCGCCTATGATGGAATTGCGATTATTGTGAATCCAGATAATCCAGTCGCTGACCTTGATGTAGAAACGATCGCAAAAATCTACACTGGCGAAATCACCAACTGGAAAGAAGTTGGCGGCAATGATGCAGAAATCGTACGAATCGGTCGTGAAGCAGGAAGCGGTACAAGAGATGGCTTTGAATCGATTACCGATACTGAGGACAAATGTGAATACCGTCAGGAACTGACTTCTACTGGTGATGTAATCACTACCGTCGCAAGCAACCCGGATGCAATTGGTTATGCTTCACTCGCTTCTGTAAACGAAGACGTTAAAGCCCTCACTGTTGGCGGTGTTGTGCCAAGCGAGGAAACGATTAAAGATGGCAGTTATGTGGTTCAGCGTCCTTTCGTTCTCGTAACCAAAACGGATACTAAGCTTTCCGAAAGTGCTCAGAAATTCTTCGATTATATCACTTCCGAGGCGGCAACGGATATCATCAGCGAAGCAGGTGTCGTACCTATTCACTAAGAACTTTAAGCGACGGCGCAAAACGCCGCCGCTTATTCTCATTGAGGTTGATTATGAAGAAAAATAGATTGTTTGAGAATATCATACACGGCATATTTCTCATACTCGGTTTAATCACCGTAGGCTGTGTCCTGCTCATCACGGTGTACCTGATCATTTCGGGCATCCCGGCTATTCAGGAAATTGGTCTTCTCAATTTCCTTTTCGGCAAAGAATGGGCATCCACCGCCGCCGATCCGAAGTACGGAATCCTGCCGTTTATACTGACCAGTCTGTACGGAACAGCAGGCGCAATCGTCGTCGGCGTGCCGATCGGCTTTTTTGCCGCAGTCTTTCTTTCAAAGGTTGCCAACAAAAAGGTAAGAGCTGTAATCGAAGCCTTTGTTAACCTGCTTGCAGGGATCCCATCGGTTGTGTATGGCTTTGTTGGCATGCTTGTGCTTGTTCCAGCCATTCGTCAAATCTTTCATGTGCCGGATGGAGCAAGCTTGCTTGCTGCGATTATCGTCCTTGCGATTATGATCCTGCCAAACATTATCAAGGTGTCGATCACGGCACTTGATGCCGTACCGAAGGAATACGAGGACGCCTCTTTGGCTCTTGGCGCAACGGCTACCGAAACCTATTTCAAGGTGTCCGTGCCTGCCGCAAAAAGCGGTATTGCCGCAGCAGTTGTATTGGGTGTTGGTCGTGCCATTGGTGAAGCTATGGCCGTTATGATGGTTGCCGGAAATGTAGCCAATATGCCTTCACTCTTTCAAAGCGTTCGTTTCCTGACCACCGCTGTAGCAAGTGAAATGGCCTACTCCAGTCCTGGCAGTTTGCAAAGAAACGCCTTGTTCTCCATCGCCCTTGTCCTGTTCCTATTTATTATGCTGATCAACGCTACGCTCAATTTCTTCTTGAAGCGTGATAAGGAGAAATAAGATGACGAAAAAAAGAAAACTCTATATCGGTTGTATGCGTGGCGCAATGTATGTGTGTACCGCACTCACAACGGTACTTGTGCTGTACTTGTTCGGATATGTTTTAATAAATGGCCTCCCGAACATCTCTTGGGAGCTGCTCTCCACCGGACCAAGCTACTTAATCGAACGAATCGGCATTTTGCCCGATATTCTGAATACGATTTACATCGTGATTGCGACACTAATTATTGTATTGCCTCTCGGTGTTGGTGCAGCGATTTACCTGACCGAGTATGCAAAAAACAAAAAATTAGTGGCGATGATTGAGTACGCCGCCGAAACCCTTTCGGGCATCCCGTCAATTATTTACGGTCTTGTCGGCATGCTGCTCTTTTCCAACAACTTTGGGACATGCCTGATGGCAGGTGCGCTGACACTAGTCATTATGAATCTTCCTACAGTCATGAGAACGACTCAGGAGAGTTTAAAGACCGTTCCGCAAAGCTATCGTGAAGGCGCGTTCGGTCTCGGTGCAGGCAAATGGCGTGTAATCCGCACCGTAGTCCTGCCCGGATGTGTGGATGGCGTGATTACCGGATGCATCCTTTCTGTCGGACGTATTCTTGGTGAGTCGGCGGCTTTGCTTTTTACCGCAGGCTTTGCCCACGCACTGAATGGCTTTTTATCGGGACTGGCTTCTCCTGGCGCAACCTTGACCGTTGCCCTTTACGTCTACGCCAAAGAAGAAAGCGAGTTCGGAGTTGCCTTCGCGATTGCCGCAATTCTGATGATCCTGACATTACTGATCAATCTGTCTGCCACATGGGTGGGCAAATACTTTGCAAAAAGGAGAAACGCATGAATGAGATAATGACGGCTAAAAATCTGTGCCTTTGGTACGGAGAAAACCAAGCCTTAAAAGATATAAATATTTCCATTCCGGAAAAGAGCATCGTCGCGCTGATCGGCCCTTCGGGATGCGGAAAATCGACTTTCCTGAAAACCCTCAACCGTATGAATGACCTTGTTCAGACTGTAAATATCACGGGTGAGGTTTGCTATAACGGTCGCGATATATTCGATAAAGATGTTGACGTGAACGAGCTTCGCCGTGACGTGGGCATGGTGTTCCAAAAACCGAATCCATTCCCGATGAGCATTTACGACAATATCGCCTATGGTCCTCGTACTCACGGCATCACAAGCAAAGTCAAGCTGGATGAAATCGTCGAGCAGGCCCTTCGTGATGCGGCGATTTGGGATGAGGTAAAGGACAGACTGAAAAAGAGTGCGCTTGGTCTTTCAGGTGGTCAGCAGCAGCGTCTTTGCATTGCTCGCGCTCTTGCCGTAGAGCCAAAAGTTCTCTTGATGGATGAGCCAACTTCAGCGCTCGATCCGATCTCCACCTCTCGAATTGAGGAACTTGTGTTACAGCTAAAGGAAAAATATACCATTATTATCGTGACGCATAATATGCAGCAGGCAGTTCGTATCTCGGATTATACGGCGTTCTTCCTTCTAGGAGAGTTGGTGGAATTTGGTGAAACTGAGAAATTGTTCTCACAGCCGGTTGATAAACGTACTGAAGATTACATTACAGGAAGGTTTGGTTAAGAGATATGAGAAGGAGATTTGATGAGCAGCTTAGCCTGCTGAACAAAAAGATGATTGAGATGGGCGCAGAATGTGAAAGCATTATCGCCCTGTCTTCCAAGGCGCTTTTGGAAGGCAACGCCGAAGACGCAAAAAAGGCAATCGAACAAGGTCATTTAATTGACCAAATGGAGCGTGAAATTGAATCTATTTGTCTGAAACTATTGCTTCAGCAGCAGCCTGTAGCCAGAGACCTTCGTGTGATTTCCGCCGCGCTCAAAATGATTACCGATATGGAAAGAATCGGCGACCAGGCAGAGGATATTGCCGAGATCATTACCTTCCTTGATGGCAGAACCGGAGAGGAATGCCACGATATTCGTCTGATGGCGGAAGCCACCATTAAAATGGTCACCGACAGTATAGATGCCTATGTCAAGCAAGATCTAAAGCTTGCCCAATCGGTATCCGACTATGATGACGTTGTAGATGATATCTTTGTTCGTGTAAAACATTCACTGATCAAGATGATTTCCGAAAACACCGCTGATGGCGAGTATGCGTTGGACCTTCTGATGATCGCAAAATATTTTGAACGCATCGGGGATCATGCCGTAAATATTGCGGAGTGGGTTGAGTTCTCCGTGACCGGTGTTCATAAAGGACAAGAATAAGCGAATTTGGTGTATGGATGACGACAATACCATACGTAACATTGAGGTTTATGCCCTGGCATAAACCTATTTTTAAATCGAAGGGTTTTCTGACGGATTTCTATGCTCGAAGCGCAAAAAATTGAAAAGCCAAAGCTGATTGGGCTTGCCTTCATAGCGTTTGAAATTGGAAAGCTCTTTATCGGCAATCCTGGCGAGTCGCCAACGGTGGATCTGCACATTCAAACCCTTCATTAAAAACTGCAGGATGCAGGATTCTTGATCGAAACAGGAATCGTTGCCAGCTATAAAAAGGAGGGTAAACGATGAGCAAAAAATATTTCACTCCATTATCACCGTTGCAATGGTGGTGCTTTTCGCAAGTCATTTTATCTCCAGCACGTTTTTATACGATTATTTCAATCAATCTCAGGCATCGCAGCTCAAAGAGGAACTTTCTCTCGTTGCTTCCAACATGGACGAGGAGGGAGTTGAGTATTTTGATTATTTCGATTCCTCAATGTTTCGTTTTACATTAGTATCGGCTGATGGTGAGGTTCTCTATGACTCGCAGGCAACCGCCTCAGAGATGGAAATCATCTTGAGCGTGAAGAAATTGCCGAAGCTTTTGAAAGTGGACACGGCAGCAGCCTGACACTCCAACGGCTAAAGCACGTTGGAGTGTCAGGAAAAGAGCAGTGGAATGCTGCGAGAACTCACTGTCGAAAAAAGGGAAGAAGCGTTTCAAAATCATATGGCGCATCGCAATAAAAAAAAACGACACAGCCAAGGATTGCACTATTTCACAAAATCAGCATTCAGTTTAAATAAAAGAGCCACCTTGGGGCATCTTGCTTACAAAGGATGCCCAAGGTGGCTCTTATGTTTATTTTGAAGTTTTTGTTTTAACTCTTCGGGTCAAAACTAGATTTTGTTCTTTTCGGCAGCAGCCATTTTCTCACGGTAGAGGTTGCGACGATCTTGAGCGGTCAGACCTTTTTTACGTAAACGGATGGCATCTGGTGTAACTTCGACTAATTCGTCATCGTTGATCCATTCGAGTGCGGCCTCAAGAGAGAAGACACGAGGAGGGGTCAGAAGCATGGCTTCATCACGTCCGCTTGAACGGATGGCGGTCAGTTTCTTGTTCTTGAGCGGGTTGACGTCCATATCGATGTTGCGGGAGGACTCGCCGATGATCATGCCTTCGTAAACTTCAGTCTGCGGAGAGATGAACAAGCTTCCGCGTTCCTGCAGGTTCCATAAGGCATAAGTCATGGCTGTACCGGTATCGGTGGAAATCATCGCACCGAGCATGCGCTGGGGAATTTCACCAGTGTATGGAGTATAACCGCTGACACGGCGCAAGAGGGTGCCTTCACCATGCGTATCGTTGATAAATTCAGTACGGAAACCTAACAAGCCACGAGTTGGGGCAGTATAGGTCAATTTTACGTAGCCGTTGTCTTCATCCATGTTGACCATCGTTCCTTTACGCAAGTTGAGTTTGTTGATGATGGTGCCGGAATACTGTTCTGGCGCAATGCATACAACTTCTTCGACTGGTTCGACTTTCTGTCCGTTTTCATCACGGTGCAGAATAACTTCTGGCTTGGATACCGCAAGTTCGTAGCCTTCACGGCGCATGTTTTCAATCAGGATGGAAATATGAAGCTCGCCGCGTCCGCTGACTTTGAAACAGTCGGCACTGTCAGTCGGTTCGACTTTCAATCCAACGTTGACTTCAAGTTCCTTTTCGAGACGTTCCTTGATGTTGCGGCTCGTCACGAATTTACCGGAACGTCCGGCAAATGGGGACTTGTTGACGTGGAAATTCATGGACAGAGTCGGTTCTTCGATTGGAATGTGCGGCAAAGCTTCTACTTTCTGCGGATCGCAGATGGTATCCCCGATGGATAAATTCGGCATGCCGGCGATTACGACGATATCACCGGAGTGAGCTTCCTGGACTGGAGTTCTGGACAATCCTTTGTAGACAAATAAGGAAGAGATAGATTCTTTGGACGTTGTTCCATCTGCGTTGGTGCGGATATAGGAATCCCCTTTGCGCAGAACGCCGCGTTTAATTCGACCGATTCCTAAACGACCGATATAGTCATCATAGGCAAGGGCGGAAACCTGCATCTGAGCCGGTTCGTCATCGAGATCTGGATAGATTTCCGTGTGTTCGAGAATGGTCTTGAACAGTGGTTCGATGTTGTCGTTTGGTTCATCGAGTTCGTACTGGACTTTGCCTTCGCGGGCAATTCCGTACAGAATCGGGAAATCAAGCTGATCATCCGTGGCATCGAGGTCAAGGAAGAGGTCATAAACTTCATCAACGACTTCAGCGGCACGCTGGTCTTTTTTATCGATCTTGTTGATCAGCAGAATTGGTTTTAAACCAATTTCAAGTGCTTTGGACAATACAAAGCGGGTTTGTGGCATTGGTCCTTCACTGGCATCGACGAGTAAAATTACTGTATCGACTGTACCCATGATTCGTTCAACTTCACTGGAGAAGTCCGCGTGACCCGGAGTATCCACGATATTAATTTTTACACCGTCATGAATGACGGAACAGTTCTTGGAATAAATCGTGATTCCGCGTTCTCTTTCAAGCGCGTTGGAATCCATAATGCAGTCGACCACTTCTTCATTGTCGCGGAAGACATCGCTTTGGCGAAGGAAGGCATCGACAAGAGTAGATTTTCCGGCATCGACGTGTGCGATCACGGCTATATTGACAATTTTTTCTTTTTCTGACATTGGATCCTCATTTCATTAAAAATCAAAGGAATTATAGTCTTGTCTATTCCGTTTTTCAAATTAAGATACACGACAAATAAGGGATAAACAGAAAGGAAAAGCCTTTCAGTACTTTTCAAAAACTTTTGTCCCTGAGAAAATACGAAGTATAACTTCGAAAGGAAGCGAATGATTATGGAAAGCCGTTATTTTAAAGAATATTCTTCATATCTCAATCGGGACATGGAGTTCAAAATGTATGGAAACGCCGGCATTCTCTGCCTGATCATCCCGTGTCAGGACGGACGTTTCTTTGAGTGGGAAGACCGCCACATGTTTGATCTGATGTCAGGTCTGATGGAAGAGGGAAGAATCCAGTTCGTAACGATTGATACCATCGATCTGGAAACCTGGTCAAGTTATGGTGAAAGTTCATGGCGCATGGCGCAGCAGGAAAACTGGGTCAACTATATCATGAATGAACTGATTCCTTCCGCACTTGCCAAAGCCGGCAAGAGTTCCGATGAACAGATGATGGTCATGGGCGCAAGTATGGGGGCAACTCATGCCGCAAACCTGTTCTTCCGGTTTCCGGACCGCTTCACCAAACTGTTAGCACTGTCCGGTGTCTATGATTTATCTACTTATATTTACGATAATAACTTTGATGGAAACTTCTATCAGAACAGCCCATTAGCATACCTGCCGAATATGGATCTCAACCACAGCTACATTCAGAAGTACAATGCCAATGATGCACGCTTTGTAGTCGGTTTAGGTCCGTGGGAAGACCGCTGCGCAGCCGATTTAAGAAGACTGGCAGATGTCATGTATGAAAAGGGAATTCACATTCCGACATACTTCTGGGGGGAAGATACACCACATGACTGGCCAAGCTGGGAAAAACAGCTCATGACCTACCTGCCTGAAATGGTCTAGGATTTTACACAGAAACTAAACAATTAAAAAGAGCACTGGACGTCACAGTGCTCTTTTTTTAAGAAATCTGATGATTTCTTTCCGCCTTATATGATCGACGGCGGTTCAGCATAAAAATAGAAAGGAGGTTTGTCCGGTCATCACCGGGCATGATTATTATAATATAGACTTGAACACGAATGAAAGATGATTTAAAAGAAACATTCCAAAGAATTCATTAAATATTTTATCTGAACAGGATACAAAAGAACATGTTACATAATTTATCCTGATGATGGGTTTCTATCCATACATCCCGGTGAATATATCTCCGATTGGAAATCAGGGAAAGTTGATCAGGGAAGAAGTATCTCATTTGTAATTACGCACAAGGTTCATAAAAGTGGATTATTTTATGAACTCGGTCTCATCGTCGGTAAATCACCAGTATAATAAAGATTCAGGATATATAGAAAAAGAAAAGAACGGAGGATTTTATGGCACTGTCAAAAGATCAGATTGTGGTCTGGCTTTCCGCCGGACAGAGTAGTAATACCCAGCAGAACTTCCTGCTTGCCACTCCCTATGCGCGAGCAAAGGAAATTTCGAATCGTCTGCAGGCGGCATATGCCAAAAAAGTCAGAGGGAATCGTCTGGAAAATCTTAATCTTCAGTGGATGACGGAATTGAACGCTCCGTTTGTCACGGACTATACGAATAATCTGTTCCGTATTTCCGATTTAGCCGGCTTCGGCGCAGTGTTTCCGATTAAAGCGAGTCAGGCGCAGACTCAGGCACTAAACGAAGCTGCAAAGTTCTTAAAGGAAACGTTCCCCGACTGTCAGTACATGATCCGCTATGACCCGAAAAGTTTCCGCTCTTCAGTGATCAACAGCTGGCTGAAGAAAAATACGCTGAATGCCAAGCTGGACCCGATTGCGAGTGAAGCTTCACTTGAACTTCAAACAAGCATGCTGCTCGGCGGTCTCATCGATGATTTTGAATATGAGGTGAACTCCACTGCCGAACAGATCGAAATTTCCCGTAAAATCAGCGCCAATATTTCAATGTCGCCAAAGTGGACGAAAAAAGATTCCAGTGCACTGTACCTCGATCTGTTTGATTCAGATCTGAAAGGCCTTCTACAGCCGTTATTCCATAATTATCCGTTTGTGATGTATGAAGGACTTGCGGAGAAATGGCTGAAAAAACGCATTGATGAGCATTATCTGCAGATTGTCAGTAAATGCGTGAAACTTGAAGGTGGTGCCGAGCTGGTACTTGAAACCTCGGTCAACCGTCTGGAAAGCGAATACCAAAAATTAAAAGAAGAATCTGCAAGACAGTCCTATACATATGATCTGGATGAAATTGCCAGATGGTGTGCAGTGCATTATCAGTACGGCGAGACAACACTGCCCGTACCGTTGGGGTTAAGCCCTCAGGAATGGTGCAGACGGATCCTGAAAAATATGGATCAGTGGATTGCCGATCCGCTCTCTTTTAAACAGGCACCGGTCATCTATCTGGTTGCCCATGATGAAAAACTCGCCATTTTTACGTTTGAAGGAATAAAAATTTCGCAGCTGCTGTTCCAGAAATATCAGAGACTTAACGAACAGGAAGCTGCTCAGGAGAAAAAAGCGCATATTCAGTCGATGATCGAACAGTTCATGACCGTTCAGACTGCTGAACTGGCGCAACTTCCGGCATATCTTGAAAAATGGTCGGGTGAATCTCTGCTTCCGGTACTCTACAGTTCGGTTGCCCTGAAACGCTCGATTATGAAATATGCCCTGCTGCAGAACCGTTTTATTCCGTGCTATGTGATGAATGGTCTTGAAAAAACCTGGATTCATGAATTCCGATCAGCACTCTACCCGGAACTTTTTGAAAACAGGGAAAAAGCAGAAAACACAGACCAGGCTCCGGAACAGAGTACTACCGATATCGCGGCAACAGATGTTCCGGCAGAAAATGAACAGGAAGAAAGCATCCCGGCTGTCAGTTCGGATGTACCGCAGACAGATGAAATCAGGTCTGCAGAACCGGAACTTCCCCCCCGTCAGTTATGGTTTAAACAGAACATCTATCAGCAGATTGATCCGGAAAGCCTTGAAGCTCTCGCAAAATCCAATCTGAGCTTTTCGCAGATTCGTTTAGTGGGAACGGCATTAGCACGCGGACTGCGGACAAAGGTCATGATGAACCTGATTAAGGATCCGGAGCAGATTTATACGGCTCTTGCCCCGTACCTGTTCTCCACGAAAATTCAGAACTGGTTCGAGGATCTGATAAAGCAGGGTGATCAGATTTCCGATCTGTACTATCACCCTTCGCTGACCTATTCGCAGATGAACCGGCTTTTTCAGTATGAACAGGAAGGAATTGACCCTTACTGGCTCAGAACAAATCTGAAAGGGAACATGACCCTGAAACAGATGGATGCCTTAAAAGACTTGTATCCTTTCGGAAAACTCCCTAAAGAATATCAGGTCTATGTGCCGCTTCCTTCTACCGTTGCCGGATGGATGCTTAAAGAGGCAGCTCAAAACCATCCTCACTTATCATCAGCCCAGTTAAATCTTCAGCTGGAAATCTTCAATGAACTTCTATTTGAACGCTGTATTCTGAAACGGTAGTCTGTATCGATCCCAAAAGATATAGGACATTCATTCTAAAAAACGGATATGAAAAAAGGTGACTGCATGAAAACGGCCACCTTTTCTTTTTGTTCACGCGAAAAATCATTTTTAAGTAGAACTTTCCCAGTCGATTCCCCTATACGAGGCAGACTATGATTTCC
>JBJEFF010000086.1:0-10986 GCA_051873775.1 Allobaculum sp.
GTTTTTTTCGACCTATAGAGACCAAATTACTAAAAAGCTTAACTTAATGACATTGGTAGATCAGTTTGATTTCAATATCGAAGATTGAAATTAAAGCCAGGTGATGCGGCTTTCTTTATTCTGACGGACCTTCTTGATATTGCCGCGATGACGATAGATGACCAAAGCGGTAAGCAGCCAGGAAAAGACGATGACCAGAATATGTTCGAGATCGAGCGACCAGTCCATTGCCAGAATTTGCAGAGAACTTGAAAGGGCCGCACAGATCGATGCTACGGAGACCCATTTGTACAGATACAGAATGATGAAGAACATCAGCAAGGGGACAATGAAATAGAATGGATTTTTAAAGACGAAAATCGTAATGCCAAGCAGGAAACCGAACATGCTTGCGACCGCTTTGCCACCTTTAAAATGAGCAAAGATCGGATAGCAGTGACCAACACAGGTCATGAATCCGGCGAGCATTGCACAAGAATTGCTGACGAGGGAGCCGATAAAAATCGCAAGGACAACTTTCAGGGCGTCTAAGGCGATGACCGTCACTCCGGCTTTTTTACCGAGAACACGGCCGGCATTTGTACCACCCGGGTTTCCGGAACCGTACTGACGGATATCTTTATGATAGAAAACTTTTCCAATGACCAGCGCAAAAGGAACTGATCCGAGTAAATAGCCGCATAGGCAGGCTAAGAAAAACCACAAACTTTCCATAGATTACCTCTTTATTTGGTTTCTATTATAGCAGTGAAAAGAATGGAACTGTCAAAAAACGTTCCGATACACTCCCTGAAAAAAGACTGAACAGGGAAGTATGGATTTGGTAAAGTAGAAGGGACAGAAAAAAACTGAAAAGGTTCTATGGACGGGAAAATCATCCCGCTCAATCCTGAGCATCTCCGTTCATAAAAGAACAGTATGAAAGAAATAATTTGAGAAGAACAGAGGAATCATTATGAGACTTGTATTAGTGATGCGTCATGGTCAGACCGACAGTCCGGCTGGAATCAAAGGGCGCAGAGAATATGATTTAAGTGTTGAAGGCATTAAAACGATTAAAATGGTCGGTCAGTTAATTGAGATGATGGAACTTGAACCGGCCCTCATAGCGACCGGACCGCTTAACCGTGCACAGCAGACCGGAAAACTGCTTAATGAGAAAAATGTGCCGATGCAGTCAATGGGGGAATTTGATGAGATTGATGTCGGGGATCTGACTGGTTCGACGGATGGGATTGATCTCGATGAATACGATGCCAACGCTGAAAAGAACCATGCCGAAACCAGCAGCCATGCGGTTTCGCGTGCTATGAAAGGATTGCTTGAATTAAAACAGATTCCCGGCAAGTTCGGAATTGTCGTCACCCACTCTTTTCTGATGACTCTGCTATATCTGCACCTGCAAAAAGCTGAAGGGATGCCTTTTATGATTCCGATGTATAATGGCTGCGGCTTCTTTGTTGACCTGAGTACCATGACCATCATTGCGCCATTCCCGATGCTCGAAGAAAAAGAAAACGGAGAGACTGCCGGGGAATAAAAGAACAATTCCGTTCTGATTTTAAAGGTAGGAAACCAATCAAAATATTGAGGCAATGATAAACTTGGCAGACTCATGCATGACTTCAACTGCCGCAATGCGGATGACATGTGCTTTAAACAGATGGCTGAAAAAACGAGATATCTGAAAGAAACCGAAGAAGGAGTGCGAACGATGAGTAAAGCATTTGATGAATGGGTTGCGCAGGAGCGTGAAGAAGCCGCTGCAATCGCCACAATATTAGCAAATGAAAAAGCCCGAATCGAAATTGAACAGCTTGAAAAAGAAAAAAGGCTTGCGAATAAAAGAGCGGAAAAAGCTGAAATTGCGGTAAAAGTGAATACTGAAAAAACTAGAACTTAGTTTGCGGTAAGTCTGTTAATAGATGGCGTTTATTCGCCGGAAAAAGTTGCATCTCTGTCGCAACTCTCCATGAACGAAGTACAGAATCTTAAAAGAGAACTTAGCGTATAAATTCCGAACGAGGAGAGTAAGAAGTAGGGAAATCATTGTTCGTTCCATTCTTAAATAGAGGTTCGGTTGAACTTAAAACTGGAATTGCATTGAATTATTCCTCATTACGATAAAACACGATATCGAAAAGAGCGTACTGAGATAGTTTTAGACGGTTAATCGCTGATCTATACTCACAGAAAACTTTCTCAGATGAAAATGCACCTGTGAGGTGCCTGGCATGCACAGTCGTCTAAACGTCTAATCAGTAAAAGATAATAAAGTTAATTATGTAAAAGGTCTATGAAATAAGATGAGATGTAAAGTCTGATCACTGTTTCAGAGACCTTTTTGCGTTTGGTCGAACTTGACTCATGATCGTCATCCATAGGTGGTAGAGAACGGTCTTCTTCTCTCATCTTTGATCCGATGCACTTCGAAATATGAATCAGTTTAAAATCAGGACATTTTTTAAGGAAACTGATGAAATTTTGTTTTCGCCTGAATCAAAACGGGTTTTTCCGACCATAACAAGATATGAAGAAGATTACACAGGCAGCCGGCTCACTCGTCTTTGCACTGTTATTTGGCGCAAGTCTTTTCGGACGAGTACAGCCGATGAGTTTAGACAGACAGGCACCAGATACAATTGAAGCAGAGATCAAAGGAGCGGTTGAGAATCCGGGTGTCTATACACTGAAATACGGTGCAACGATTCAGGATCTGATTCAGGCAGCAGGAGGTGAAACACTCGCAGCGGATTTATCGGCTCTTTCTTTATTAGATTCGCTGGAAAATGGTCAGGTCATTGTGGTCGGCAAGAATAATCTCGACGGAAGCAGTCCGCTTGTTTCGATTAATACGGCCACCAAAGAGGAACTGATGACTTTACCGGGCATCGGTTCTTCAATGGCGGACCGCATTATTGAATACCGTACAACGACTCCGTTTCAGTCACTTGAGCAGCTGATGGAGGTGAAGGGCATTGGCGAAAAGAAATTCGCGGCTTTATCAGAGTTTATCGGCCTGTAAAGCATTCTGGATTCTTGCTGCTCTTGCCTTATGGCTGATCGCACTGATGGATGACTTACATTTCCAGTTTGCGGGAATGTTTCTGATGGCGCTGTTTTTGATGGTGCGGTTTAAGAGGAAAGAACCGTTTTTTAAAATTACCCTCTGGCTGATCATATGTCTGCTCTTTCTGGGTAGTCGGTATATTCAGCAGCCGCAGGAAGCGATGCCGGGAGAATATACGATCATCAATATCCGTAATGGCTATGCGATCGCCAAACATCACAATCAGAAAGCGGTCGTTTACGAAAAGGAGGATCTTGCATTAGGTGATCGTATTGAGATTGAACAGTTTGAAGCTGTTCATACGTTGAATAATCAGCCGCTGTTCTGCTTTTCGGATTATCTGCATGATCAGGGCATCGAAGCTAGTGCAGTAAAATTCGAAAAAGTCGAAAGCAGAAAAGAATCATGGAAAGGTAAAGTGTGGGTCTGGATCCATGACCATGACTCTTCCGGATTATATAATCTGTTATTCTACGGACTGAACGATCAGGATCAGCTGGAATGGTTGAATGAACTAGGCTTGCCACTGATGGCACTCTGTATGGCACTTCGCACAGTTCTCTCACGGTTTTTCTATCCCGAACACCTTGGCTGGATAATCAGCGGATTTCTGGTTATGATCATGCTTTCGTTTCCGGTGACAACTTCGATGATCCGGCTATTTGTGTTCAGTCTGGCAGGCAATCTCTTTAAAACATGGGAAGATCGCTGGCCGGCAAGTGTGTGTTTCTTTCTTTGGGTCTATCCGTTTGCTGCAGGAAGTCTTTGCCTGGTACTTCCTGCAGGTCTTTCGTTTCTGACGCATTTTGAAAAGAAGGATTCCCGCAAGAAAGTGATCAACATTCTGTGGTGTGCAGTATGTCAGATTCTTTGGATGAATCATCTAAACGTCCTGTTTTGCGGGACATTCTTATTTATCCGCAAAATCTACGGCTGGTTTTTCCTGCTCTGTCTGCCCGGACTGGTTGTTGAAAATTATGCGATGAAGATTTATGAGTTACTTGGAAGTCTTGAATGGTCGCTGGATTTTCTGACGATTCAGGGTTATCCGCCTTTTTGGTACAGCATGATCCTTGTATCCCTTATCGTTCTGCTTGTCTGTAAGTGGTCGTCATGGAGAGCTTCACTTATGGTGCTCAGTGTCTGTCTGTACAGTCAGGTCGGCTTGCTGGATCCGTTTTTCCATGTATGGCAGATGGATGTCGGACAGGGGGATTGTGCGATTATTGTTGAACCGTTTCAGAAAAGTGTGACGATGATTGATGCAGCAGGAACGTTTAATAAAGATAATGCGACTGAGCTTATCATTCCGATGCTTGAAGCTTTACAGATTCGAGAGGTCGATCAGATCATTGTGACCCATTCAGACTTTGATCATTCCGGCGCCGTGCAGTCTCTATGCGAACATTTTCCGGTTCGGCATGTCATCGTCGATGAAGCACAGAAAGGTGATATAGAAACCGGGTACGATTTACAGCTTATGCTGGAAGAGCGGAATGTACCCGCCGAGGATGAGGAAGATCCGAATGATTCAAGCATCATCTGTGCGTTTGGCTATGATGGATTTGGCTACTTGTGGACCGGGGATGCATCCAGTGCGATCGAAAAACAGCTGATTAAGGCCTACAGTCTGCCGGTTGATGTTCTTAAGCTTGGTCATCACGGATCCTCCACAAGCTCATGTTCTGAATTTCTGCAGGAAACATCTCCGCAGCTAGCATTAATCAGTGCTGGTTATCAGAACCGGTATGGGCATCCAAATCTGGAAACACTCAAACGTCTCAATACTTTAGGAATCGACCGCATCAATACTGCTAATCATGGTTCCATTCATATGATGAGTTTTCATTCGTTTATGATTGTGCAGACTGCCGATGGTCTGCTAACCTTGATCAGACCGAAGTAAAAGAAAAGGCTGTTCCTTAAAAAGCGGGGAACAGCCTTGATTGTGTTCGGGGGAGATGAACTGAATGATTAGGACTTAAAATCCGGAGTGTCTTGAGGTTCAGCCGGATCTTCTTTGGAAGAGTGACGGTGAAGACTGACACCGGATTTGTTTAAGTTGGAACTTGTCTTCGTGATAAAGGAAGTGATCACATTGGAAAGGGAAGTTACCCAGTCCGGCTCATTGTTCTCGGTTTGATCTTTTGAATTGTGAACAGGCAGGTCTGTCGGCAGAAGGAAGTGTTCATTGCGTTCAATAATTTCCATATCGCGCTGGCGAGATGCGATTGCATCTTTAGTGGTTTCGAGATCAAGAACAAGTTTCTGAATGTCTTCATGGGAATCATGGATCTTGTTTTTATAATGACCGATCATGAAGTGGTCGTACCATTTTTTAATCGGGTTTTCTTCCTGTTTTTCCAGTTCAGTCAAGTGCTGAATCTTCGCTTCCGCTTTCTGAATGGTCTGTTCTGCTGAATGAATCGCATCAATCAGTCTTTGTTTTTCATCTTCGAGCATTCCGATCACCGTCCATTTCCTTTGCGCTTATATGTTAATTTTAGACCTACATGGCGAATTTGAATGAATATATGCTAAAGAAATTCATCATATGAGATGATTTATCTAATTTCAAACGGGTTACATTTTTAATTCTATCGATCTCCGCATGCGCATAAAAAAACAGAAAGGATGGTTGAGATCCTTTCTGTATAAATCAGAGATGATAATTTTTAGCCGATATGGAGTATCTCGATCAGCAACAGCCATGCCAGACCATAGTAGGTAATAACACCGACCATATCGTTGACGGTCGTGATCAGCGGTCCGGAAGCAACCGCCGGGTCAACTCCGATTTTCTTAAAGAAAAGCGGAATGGTGGTACCGGTCAGCGAGGAGATGATCATGGATACCCATAACGCAATGCCGATACATGCGGAGATCGCATACGCCTGATCCCACATGTAACCTTTGAAGAAGTGGATGTAAACACCAAGAACGGCACAGGAGACTAAGCCGATGATTAAACCATTGGTAAATCCGACTTTGAGCTCTTTCCAGATCAGCGATAATTTTTGTTTACGATCTAACGATTCATCCATCAGAACACGGATCGTAACGGCTAGAGACTGGGTACCGGCGTTACCGGACATACCGAGAATCAGCGACTGGAATGCCATGATAATGGTGAGCTGGGCTACAACACCTTCAAAGAGGGAAACGACCACGGAGACAAGTAATCCAAGGAAGAGCAGGATGATCAGCCATGGCAGACGTTTTTTAAGTGACTGGAAGAGTGATTCTTCCAGGTCTTCTTCACCGGCTAAGCCGGCGAGTTTAGCGTAGTCTTCCCCCATCTCTTCGTCCATAACTTCAAGTAAGTCCTGACTGGTGATGACACCAAGCAGGAGGTTGTCGTTATTGAGGATCGGGATGGAGTCTTCGTTATAGTCTTTTAATTCTTCGACGACTTTGTCGATCGGTTCGTTGGCATAGACATACGGATAACTCGTAACAATGATCTCTTCTAAAGGCGTATCCGCCTTTTCGATGATCAGATCTTTTAAGTTAACCGCACCATAGTACATGCCGTTTTCATCACGGACATAGATCGTCGTGATGTTGTCATTTTCCGGCGCCTGTGAAATCAGACTGCGCATTGCCTCGCGCACGGTCAAACCTTTTGCGACTTCGATATAGTTGGTCGTCATCTTCGAACCGATCTCGTCTTCGTCATAGGAGAAGATGACGGAAATCTTCTTGCGGACTTCCGGTTCGAGCAGTTCAAGGATGATCTCGCATTTTTCTTTATCGAAACCTTTTAACAGGTCCGCCGCTTTGTCCGTCTCCATTTCGTTGAAAATGGCGATGACTTTACGGATGTTCATTTCATTGAGGAACTTAGCCTGATCCTGATCATCCATGTATTCGATGATTTCCGCTAACTGCTCGGTATCGAGCATTTTATAGAGCTTTTCACGTTCGAATACAGTCAGACTGTGGAAGGCTTCCGCAATATCGTTGGCATGGTATTCATCTAACTTTTCGCGCAGCAGCTTAGGGGAGTTGACGCTGCGGACAAGTTCGAGAATTTCATTTTCGTAATTCGGACGGGAGTGAATGACTTCTTCTTCAGCGGATTCTTCAGAATTCACTGAATCCGGATCTTCAGGAATTTCATGTTTATCTTTTGAATCTTCCATTTGAATTCACTCCTTTCTAGAGATGCATGATCTGGATCAAAAACAGCCAGATCATGGAATAGTAAGTTGTGGCACCGATCAAGTCGTTGAGCGTAGTAATCAGTGGTCCACTTGCGGCAGCAGGGTCGACTTTTAAAGTTTGGAACAGAATCGGGATGGCGGTACCGGTAAAGGAAGAAATCACCATGGCGGTAACCATCGCAACACCGATGCAGGTTGCGATCGCATACGCCTGATCCCAGGCAAAGCCTGAGAAGAAATGGATAAAGATTCCCAGTACAAGAGCGGAACCGCCGCCGATGATAATACCGTTGGTCAGACCGGTTTTGACTTCCTTGCCGATCAGGAACAGCTTCTGTTTCTTCGTAACATCCGGATCGGCGAGAACACGGATGGAGACAGCCAGTGACTGGGTACCGACGTTACCGGACATATCGAGAATCAGCGACTGGAAGACAATCGCAACAGTAAGTTTTGCGACGACTGCTTCAAACATCGAGATGACTGCCGAAACACCTAAGGACAGGAACAGCAGTAAAAGCAGCCACGGTGTACGTTTGGCGATGGACTGGAAGACGGTTTCGTTAAGGTCTTCTTCCGCAGACAGACCGGCTAACTTGGCGTAGTCTTCATTCATCTCGCGCGCGAACACTTCAAGCAAGTGCTGCTTGGTGATAATCCCTTCGATCTGGTTATCGTTATTTAAAACCGGGATCGAGTCTTCGGCATAGTCTTTTAAATCTTCCATCAGGGAGTCGATGGTTTCGTTGGCATAGACGATAGGGAAGTTAATCTCGATGATATCTTCCAAATCAGTATCGGCGCGCGCCGCAAACAAATCCTGAATGCGGATTGCACCGTAGTAGAGGCCGTTTTCGTCGACCACATACAAGATGGACAGGTTATCCGTGTCTGTTTCACGGACCTGATTGCGCAAGGAGCGCATTGTGTCCTTGATGTCGTAGTTTCGCGGAATTTCGATGAAATCGGTCGACATCTGAGAACCGATCTCTTCTTCGCTGTAGGCATTGATTCGTTTGATTTTCTGCCGGGTGTCCGAATCAAGAAGTTCGAAAATGACATCACGCCGCGTTTTGGACAGATGTTTGAGAATCTGTCCGGCATCCTGCGGCTCCATTTCTGAAATAATCGAAAGGGTCTTTTTGATGTTGATCGCATTTAAGTATTCAACCTGCTCATCTTCTTCAAGATAAGGGATGATTTCGGCCAGGCGTTCCGTATCGAGCAGTTTGAACAGCTTGTCACGGTTCGCTGGATCAAGCTTGGTGAACGCATCGGCGATGTCGTTGGCATGGAAAGCTTCAAGCTCTTCACGAAGCGCCTTCGGAGAAAGCGTCTGCTGGACCAAATCGAGAATCTGGTTTTCATAATCCGGACGCTGCTGACTGACAACTACGGCAGGAGTTTGTTGTTCACTCATGGTATCCTCCCTTCAACAATTGTGATGAATGGTAAGATCCTTTTTCATGATTCTGAACAGATCGCAAAATCCGGTTAATCCTCAACTCTCTGAACATCACACTCACTATTTAGTCCTCATAATATAAGGAAAGAAACAGGACAGTTTTACAGAGACTGATCCGGACAATTTCATAAATCTTACAGATGAAAAAGGACAATGATTAGAAAATACAGTTTCGAACAGATAAAGAAAAATCCTAGGACTGCTTTATATAGAAGAAAAGAATTATGATCGCAAAATTATTTCAGTCATGAAGATCAGTTTAGAGTGTTCAAAACAGTATTCTGAAGAAGGAACCATCCGAAAGATATACACGAGTTTAATCCGTAACCTTCAAGATGGCCTGGGGTAAATACAGATACAAACAGAGAAAAGGATGGAATGATCAGGAAAAGCCGATTGATCTGTTTTTAAACAAAAGTCTTCCGTTCGAAAAGTTTTCCTTAAAAACAGATTCATCGAATTCATCAGAAAGATTCATTCCCGTTATTCCATTTAAAAGAGACTGTGAGCGTCCTGTACCCCAATAAACACAAATGTCGCGTCGGGAGCGGGATCATCATTCATCATTGGGGTCACCTCACTTTCGTTCTTATTATAGACTAATAAAGGGGTAAGGGATGATTTTAAACCAGCTGAATTTAAACAAATTCGATGAAAAATAATCAGACATCCGTGAAGGGAAGAAAAACCTTCCAAATAAAGAAATGAAGCTATTTCAGAATGAAAAAGACTGATTCGTTAGTCAATTCTAAAACAGTACAGTATAATTCCTTAGTTGCGCCATGATCAGAATATGTAACAATTAAAGATACAGTAGAAAAGCGCAAATATTAGGAAACTTAAAGCAGAAACGAATTCACAGCAGAAAAACTGAATTCATAGGCAGAAACAGAATATAAACCTGGAGGAATAAAATATGAAATGTCCAGTCGGAAAACTTTGCGGCGGATGCGAATACCTCAGCATCGACTACGCCAAGCAAGGTGCCATTAAACAGCAGGAAGTACAGGAACTTGTCGATCAGAACAAGCTCCATTTAAAAGTTATGCCGCCACATATGGCAAAACTGCCTATCGGATACCGTAATAAAGTCATTTACGGTTTTGCGAAAGACAGAAACAAGAAAGTCTACAGCGGACTTTACGTACCGAAGAGTCATCGCGTCATCAATTCCAAAGAATGCAAGATGCAACCGCGTCTCGTTAACGAGATCCTCGATGAAATCACAGCCCTTGTCGACTCGATGAAAATCCAGCTCTATTCTCCGAAAACAGGAACCGGACTGCTACGTCATGTGATGATCCGCTATGCCAAGGCAACAGATGAAGTCATGGTTGTTTTTGTGACCTCGCAAAGAGAATTCCCATCCCGCAAAAACCTGGTCAATGCGCTGCGCAAGAAATTCCCGCAGATTAAGACCATCGTTCAGAACGTCAACTCCCGTGACACTTCCATTGTCATGCAGGATCAGACATTGCTTCTCTATGGTGATGGCAAGATCACCGATGAACTGTGCGGATTAAAAATCACGTTTGATTCTTCTTCGTTCTATCAGATCCACCATGATCAGTGTGAAGAACTCTACACGCTTGCTAAAGAGATGCTGAATCTAAAACCGACTGATGAAGTCCTTGATACATATTGTGGTGTCGGAACAATCGGTTTAACGCTTGCGAATTCCTGTAAACAGGTAACCGGCGTTGAAATCAACAAGCAGGCAGTTGAAAGTGCCCGCTACAATGCGAAACAGAACAACATTAAAAACATCCGCTTTATCGGTATGGATTCCACCCGCTTTATGCAGGATGCGGCTCGTAACCATAAATCGTACAATGCGATTATCCTTGACCCGCCTCGTGCCGGAACAAGCATGGAATTCATCAAGTCCGCCTGCTCCTTAAAACCGGACAAGATTCTCTACATCTCCTGCGATCCGAAAACACAGGCAAGAGACTTACGTCAGTTTGCGCAGAACGGCTATCGCGGCAAGGTGATGGAACTTGTCGACATGTTCCCATATACCAAACACGTTGAGAGTATAGTTCTGCTGACACCTGCCAAGGGAAAACCGAAGACTTTTGAGAAAAAAGGCCCATCAAAAGACGTTCAGAAGCCGAAAAAGAACCTGAATCCTTACGAAAAAGCCCTTCTGGAGCTGAAACAGTCAAAGAAGAACAAGAAAAAATAGAGGAAAAGCAGTCGCCCGGAGACGTTGAAATCTCCGGGCGATATTTAGGAAACCGAAAATTGCGTGAGGCACGATTAGCGTTTTCATTCGTTTGAGG
>JBJEFF010000087.1:0-10904 GCA_051873775.1 Allobaculum sp.
CAATCATGATGACGGAAAGAAGCAACAGGATTCCCAGAGAGCTCCATTCCGGGTTGGTCCCGTACATGGTGACATTACGGTAGCAGTTCATCATCAGGGTCATCGGGTTATGCGAAATCAGGAAGTAAAGGATGTTGCCCGACGGGAACATATCGAGAGAGTAGATGATCGGTGTTCCGTAGAATAACAGGTTCAGGAAGAACTGAACGAGGTTTTCAACGTCCTGTACATAAACGTTTACTGCAGCGAGTACCAGACCACATCCGTAACATAATAGTGCTTCCACAATGGCGATCACCGGGATGAAGATGATATGCCACGTCAGAGGAATCTTAAAGATCACGACAAAGATCAGGATAATCGGTACGGCGAAGAAATAGTTGATCAGGTTTGAAATGACCTGAGATAAAACGAGGATCTTACGCGGGAAGTAAACCTTCTTGATAATTCCTGCGTTGGATTTAATACAGCCGCATGCGCCATTGATGCTCGCAAGGAAAAAGTTCCATGGGAAGAAAGCGGTGATCAGATAGACGAGGAAGTTCGGCATCGATCCTTTCATTAAATAAGGGAACACGAGGTAGTAGACGAATACCTGTAGCAGCGGGTTGATGAATGACCATAACATACCCAGCACTGAACCTTTATAGCGACCGCGAATGTCTTTGCGCACGTTGGTCTTTAAAAGTTCACGATATTCATAGAATTCCCGTAGAGTTTGCATTGAATACCTCCAGAATCATTAGGCAAGCCTGATTTTGTCCAGTTTCGATTGTTCATAATGACTGCAATAGTGCCATCATGAAGAAAACAGTGTTCAGGTTTGCCAAACTTTATTATAAAAGATGTTTTCCCGGAATCACAAATATCTAGGAAAACATAAGGAAAAGAAAATATAGCGAAATGATGCGGATCAAATTGTCCCACAATAAAGCGCTATCAGAATTCTGCCTTTATCTGTGGCAAAAATCACGTATACATCTCTAAAAATGAGCATGAGATCCGATTCGCTATTGGAAAACTTTATCATGTTCTGCCATGAACCAAAACCATCACCGGCGAATTCATGGCGGAATTGTCAGACCTTCATCACTGTAAGGGATATCCGGAATAATGAAACCGACCACAAACCAGCAATATGCGCGGGCATAAGAAAACCGCCAGCCTTTAAGGACCGGCGGTTTAATTCATTTAATAATTGTAAGTAGTGAGTCAGTGTAATGCTTATTCGTTTACATCGTCTTCTGCAGGTGCATCATACATGTGAGAGATTGGATGAACAAGATGATGGAATGCAGATTCATCTGCAGTAACGAGTTTGTCTTCCTTGGAATACTTCTTGACGTTGGCTGTGGATTTAGCGATCGGCGCAAGAGTTCCGGCACCGGCAACACATCCGCCAGGGCAAGCCATACCTTCAAGCAGGTAACCGTTTAGACGGCCGGCTTTAGCCATCAGAAGCATGGTGCGGCAGTTCTTCAGACCTTCAGCAGCCTGAACTTTAACTACAGTCCCCGGATGTTCTTTTTCGATCAGAGTCTTAACGGCTTTGGCAACACCGCCGGAAACGGCGAATTCACGGCCGGCAGCTGTACCTTTGTCGAATGTTTCTTCACAGGTAATGGAAGGAAGATCAATATCTTTCGCAACGAACATACCCATGACTTCTTCGAATGTCAGAACGAAATCAACATCGGAACGGATAGAACGACGGCTCGCTTCAAGTTTCTTAGCGGCGCAAGGACCGATGAAGCATACTTTTGCGTTCGGATGATCTTTCTTGATCATGCGGGCAGTCAGAACCATTGGTGTAAGAGCCATGGAGATATTGTCTTTAAACTGCGGGAATTCTTTTTTCGCTAATACGGACCATGCAGGGCAGCAGGAAGTGGCCATGAAGTCGAGTTTTTCAGGAACTTTGTCCATGAAGTCTTCAGCTTCTTCAATTGTACATAAGTCAGCACCGATTGCGACTTCAACAACATCGGCAAATCCTAATTCTTTCAGACCGCCGATTACCTGTTCAGGGGTTACGTTGTTTCCGAACTGACCGACGAATGCAGGTGCTACAGCAGCGATGACTTCGTGTTCGCGCATTGCGTAGATGGTCTGGAAAATCTGACCTTTATCGACGATTGCACCGAACGGGCAGTTAACAAGGCACTGACCGCAGGATACGCACTTGTCATAGTTGATTGTTGCTTTGCCGTCTTCGTCACTTGTGATGGCGTTCATGCCGCAGCTTGCTGCACATGGACGTTCGATTTTGACGATGGCGTGGTACGGGCAGGCTTCCATGCATTTTCCGCATTTGATGCACAGATCCTGATTGATTTCGGAACGACTGTTCACGATGGAAATAGCTTTTTTCGGGCAGACTTCAGAGCATTGGTGGGAAAGGCATCCCTGGCATCCGTCTGTAACCATGACTTTCTTTTCCGGGCAGCCGTGGCAGGCAAAGGAAATGATATTGATTAATGGCTGGTCATAGAATTTTTCTGCAATGATACTTTCTTCAACACCGTCGGAAATTGCGCCGGCATGAGTGATATCGCGGACTGGAAGACCCATTCCTAAACGCAGGCGTTCACCGATGATTGCACGTTCGAGAAAAACGGAATCGCGGTATTTGGCCTGTTTTCCTTCGATGATTTCATAAGGAATGGATTCAAGTCTTTCTTTATAGTCGACGTTCTCTTCGTAAGCCATTTTCGCAATTGCGGCAAAGACTTTACGACGAAGGTCTGTTACTGAGTTGTATACTCCTCTCATATTGTTCTCCTCTCAATTCTTATTTCTACTTTATCAGATAATTATGATAACTCGCTGAAATAGTATACAAAATGATTAGTGGATTTTGACTACATTGTGCAAAGATTCACAAAATCAAACTTTACTGTTCTTTATACATTTTAATGGAAACGTTTACAAATCGATAGAAAGATTTTCGAGTTAACAGATTTTCTATATAAAGAATCCGGTCTTCAATTATTCTGAAGACTTAAATGGATAAGTATGTCCAAATACCATTTTTTGTCACAGGAAAATGCACTGGATCAATCGCATCCAGTCAGGAAATCCGCAAAGAACTTGCTTGAAACAGGATGATCCTTCAGGCTCAAAGCGATCTGAAAACAATAATAAAAAGAAAAGATATTCCGGTTCTTCAAGCCGTATACGATAATATTCATCAAATAGAAATAAGGAAGGTGGATCTATGGAAGAAGTCATTATTCGCGAAAACGATGCCAATCAGCGGCTTGATAAGTTTCTGTTAAAAGCTTATCCGAATCTGAAAACGAGCGCCATGTACAAGGCGATCCGCAACAAGAAAATCAAAGTGAACCGCAAACGGGCGCAGTATGACCAGAAACTTCAGGCGGGGGATCACCTGCTGCTGTTTCTGCCCCCTGATCTGCTTGAAAAGAAGGAAAAGAAGCTGCAGCCGGTCCGTAAGCTCGATGTCGTCTATGAAGATGACGACATTGTGATCATGAATAAGCCTGCTGGTCTGCTTTCGATGAAAGATCAGGCAGGAGATCAGGATACGCTGAATGATCGTCTGCTTTCATGGCTGGCCAGTGAGCACAAATACGATCCGGCAGCCGAACAGTCTTTTACACCTTCCATTGCCCACCGTCTAGACCGAAATACCTCCGGGCTGGTTCTTGCCGGCAAAAATGCCGAAGCATCGCGCAGTCTTAGTGCGACCATACGGGATAACCTTGCCCATAAGTACTATCTTGCCATTACGGACAAAAGACCGGTTCAGGGTGAGATCGAACTTTACATGAAAAAAGAAGGAACAAAAGCTCTGGTCAGCCGTACTCCGAAAGAAGGCTATGAAATCGCCCGCATGAACGTAAAGACGATTGATGAAAAAGATGCCTTGTACCTTTCAGAAATCGAATTGTTTACCGGCCGTTTCCATCAGATCCGTGCCTGTCTGGCTTTTCTGAAAACCCCCTTAGTCGGGGATGTGAAGTATCAGGGAACCCCTCTTGCCCATAAAAAAGGATATTCACTACAGGCTTATAAAATTGATATGACTCAGACACCGTTTGGAAGGGCAGGCATAGTTGAGCTGCCGAAATCTTTGCAGCTTCACCTATAAATAAGGTATAGAAATTCAGTAAGAGAAAAAACCGAACTGAAAAAGGAACAAAGTCTGACATTCAAGAGACTTTGCGATAATCAATCCAAAATGATTTGAATATTTCTTCACCTCAGGTCCGTACGATAAAGGTATGGACCTTTTTTTATCCGGCATGTTTTATCTCGCTATATTGCTTAAGCTTCATTTTTATTATCAGAGCCGGTTCGGATTGGTTGTGAATACACTGATTGTTGTTGCATGGATCATGCTTTACGGGGGAGTTGCAGGCTTTACTCTATGGCCTGCGTGGCTTCTGGTGATGATCATGAGCATTGCCGCCTGGATGTTTTTTCAGGACTGGACGACTCAGTATTTTTCTTCGCGCTGGCTGATGCTTACCGTACTTGTTCCTGTTCTGCTTCCGTACTGTGCGGTGGGACTGACTTCTCGTCTTGCCGCCTGCGGACTTTGTATACCACTGCTGGGCGCCGTTTTATTGAATGGGCTTGGCAGTGCGGATCTGATCTTTCTGATTTTTTCGGGCTGGCTGATCGGATCTGAGCGGCTTGTCCTATTATTATTGACTTCAAGTATAATGAGTTTAGTGATGATTGCAGTTTCTCATCTGCGTTACATTCCGCTGATCAGTTTCCTGGTCTTCAATATGATCTGGATTCTGACGCTGACTTTCTAAAATGCAGGGAATGTTTGAATCGGAATGTGCAGATCAGACTGTAATCCGATAGGAGACCGCCATGAAAAAACCGAACTGGCTTGAACATCCTGAAACCCGCAAAGGCCTTGCGCTTGGCGGGGGAGGAGCACGGGGCTGTTATGAAATCGGCTTCTGGAAAGCAATGGACGAAAACGGCATTCATTTTGATGCTGTTGCAGGCACTTCGATCGGGGCGTTAGTCGGTGCGATGTATGTACAGGGTGCACTGCAGCCGATGCTTGATTTTGTCGAACATCTCGAGCCGGTTGATATTGCCGAAGATCTGTTCGCATTTCCGGAAACCTTAAGCAAATGGATTAAAAACCGCAAAGAAATCAGTTCATTTCTGCAGAAGTATATCTTCTCGCACTCCGGAATGGATATCTCTCCGCTTCGGGCGACCATCGATTCCATGTTTGACTACGAAAAGTTTGCCGCATCGTCTATCGACTATGGGTGTATGACCTTTAATCTGACCGAGCGCCGTCCGGTTGCCTATAAAAAAGCGGAAATGAACGAGATGAATGCGAAAGATATTATTCTCGCGTCCGCCTCCTGCTATCCGGCTTTTCCGGTTCTCGAGATGAATGGGAAACAGTATATTGACGGCGGCTATTATGACAATGTCCCCATTGATCTGGTTGCCGATGAGAACTGCCGTCAGATTCTGGCAATCGATGTCGAAGGTCCGGGTTTGGTCCGTCCGGTAGATCCTTCGCTCGATGTTTTTGAGATCAAACCGCTGCTGCCGCTGATGAATTTTCTCGATTTTACTGCGGCGTCCGGAATGAAAAATCTTCAGGCAGGGTATCTGGAAACTCTCAAATTATTAGAGAAGAGAGCCGGAGCCATTTACACTTTCCCTAAGGAACAGGAAGAGATGCTGGAATTTCTGAGTGGCTATCTGGAATTCCGCTTCCGTCTGGAAAAAATCCCGGTTGATGAGGTATGGCTTGATACGATTGCGCGCTGGGGTGTGGGCATGAGCAAGTCGGATCTTTCCAATCTGTTCTTTGAAAAAGCTTCATTCGGTCTGCTGACGGAAGTCCTTGCCTTTATTGTCGGAATTGATGCCTATCGGCAATGGGATATGATGGAATTTCTTGCGGCTCTGACACGACGGCTTCATGAACTGCATCTCAATGAAAAAGAGGTCAGAAAAATGCTTGGCCAGATTGCAAGACGCAGTATTGACCGGACAACCGCAATCTGCTTTTTCCACTGGATGATCCGAAGATCGGATGATCCGGGTGTATATACCCGGCTGCAGGCAGCAGCGGCAGTTTATCCGAGTGAAGTGGTACTGGCATGGACATGGTTCTTTCTTGAGGAACTCGAGCCTTTGAAAGAAGATTTACCGGAACAGGAAGATTTTGAAACAGCACTTGAAGAAGTGATGCAGACGTTTGAACAGGCAAATGAAGAGATTCAGGAAAAATTCGATCAGGCGATAGATGAAATACAGAAAGAATCAAAAGATCAGGAACCGGAAAAAAAGATAGGAAAATCTGTTTTAGGAAGAAAAATCAGACTCGGCAGAGGCAGGGAAAAACTGGACCGGCTGTTTACGAAGACTGAGCGCAATGAATGGGCAGATGACAGCACGGAAACAGAAGCGGCTGAAGATTTGAAGAATTAAAGAAACTGAATAAAGAAAACAGGTCAGAGAATCATTTCTATTCTCTATGACCTGTTTTTTATGTGCGGATTATTTAAGCTTCTCTGGCGAGTTCAGGATCGAACCATTTGAAGCGGGTATCCATATCGATTTCAACGGCAATTTCTTCGTGAGTGAACGGCTGCAGGTAAGTCAGACGGTAAGACTGCAGCATCAGACCCTTGTTGTTGCGGACCATTCCGTAAAGCGGGTCATTCATGATCGGATAACCGATGTTGGCAAGATGGACGCGGATCTGATGTTTACGTCCGGTTGAAATGGTTGCTTTGACTAAGGATTTATCATCGAACAGTTTCAGACGGGAGATATGAGTGTGAGCCGGTTTGCCTTTTTTGAATACCATCATCTTTTCTGCTTCGTGACGGTTGCGCGCAATCGGGTTGTTAATATCAATTTCGCGGTGATCGACACGGCCATCGACAACGGCAAGGTATTCTTTTTTTGCTGTACCGTCTTCAAACTGGCTGTCAAGGTAAGCTTTGACGAGCGGATGCTTGGAGAAGAGGACAAGACCGGAAGCCTCATAATCGATACGGTTGACAGCCTGAGCAGGGAAGCGGGCATTGTTCTGCTGGAGATAGGCATTAATACGGCTAGTCAAGGTATCTTCATTATTGCCATCACCATGAACAAGCAGGAACGGTTTCTTGTTGGCTACGATCGACCAGTCATCTTCGTAAACGACTGGCACACCGGCATAGTAAACCGGAGTCTCTTCGTTAAAATCGAAGGTATCATCAATAACAACGCTGATTTTGTCAGATGGGATAATTTCTTCCTGAGGATTTGTGATGGGGTGTGCGCCTTTTAGGATCTGCACATGCTTTTTCTTTTCTTTGGAAAGATCGAGTTTGTTCCAGACGTCTTCTAAAGTAACCGGCTGATCTGTTTTAACCTGAAGGTTTCCATTCGAAAGGAGTTGAATTTGAATTGACATATTGACCTTCCTTTCAATCTTTTTTATCTTAACGCGTTTTGCGAAAAAGTCCTGTGATTATGAATGACAGAAAACGGAATCGGACTTTTTGCCGGACTGAACGATATCACAGATTTCCTGTTCGACAAATCATAATCTTTGAATCTCCTCAAAAACCTTGGAAAAAGCTAATTTGATGACATCCTGATTCAGTTTGATAGAAAAATCACTAGAGTATCTTACTAGTCAGGTCACGTCGTTCATGCGAAAATAGATAACGAAAACAGGACCTGCTTCGAATTTTACATCGAATCGGAACAGATCATGAAACAGCACTTAATTCTGAAGTGACAGGAGGAACAAAATGAAATTATTTAAAGGCGCTAACGGCGAAGTCGTAGAAGTTATTCTGCCAGCAGATGCAGATCTCGAACTGGCAATCAATGGCCAGCCAGCTGAACTGCTCGTAGCAGGATCTACAGATGCCGCAAAAGAAAAACACGTACCGGAAGTTAAAGTCGAAGACGGTAAAGTAAAAGTTCAGGTCGGATCCACACCGCACCCGATGCTCGAAAAACACTGGATTACAAATATCTGGATGGAATATCCGGATGGCACTGTAGAAAAAGCAACTCTTCTTCCTGGAGAAGAACCAGTCGCTGAATTCGAAATCAAAGATAAAAAAGGAACTGCAACAGTTTACGAATACTGCAACCTTCACGGTCTGTGGAAAGCTGAAATCGAACTCTAGAGCGTACTGAACGAAACTCATCAATCAGCCGATTAAAACATTTCCTGATTCCGGAAAGGTCCGGAAAAGGAAATGTTTTTTCTTTCGAAACTATAGATTGAAAGGGCTTAAAAAAATTAATATTTCTTTGAAAAAATCGTTGTTAAATGTAAGGAATATTCCGCATAATGAAGAAAAGGAAGGTTATAGCATGCAAGAAAATAAGAACACAGTTGACCTCGAAACTCCAGTTGCAAAACCAGAAGAACCGGTAACACCGGAACCATCTGAACTTGAAACTGAGCCCGTTTCCCGTGTCGATGAAGTTGATCATAAACTCCTTGTCAAGATGTATCAGGAACGCAAGGAAGGACTTAAAAAAATCAGCGAGCTCGAAAAACGTGTCGATAATATCCGTAAGAAAATCTCTGCTCAGGAAGAACTAACTCCGGCACAGATCCGTGAACAGATTGCTCGTGACCACAATGACCAGTTAAAAGCACGCGGTGCTTTCGCAAGTGATGAAATCGAGGATAATCCTGAAGAACAGGCTGACGAGCTTGAAGAAAGAATCGATGACAGAATGGACCAGATCATGGATAAAACCACGAAACTGACGGATGATGCCATCCAGCAGTTCGGACAGGTCAAAGAGAAAGCAGCAAGCTCCGTCGATCAGTTCCACGAGAAAATGCAGGAAGATCCGCAGACCACGATCAAAGAAGTCATCAAGATGGTTCTGATGATCGTCGGTGCCCTGACTTTACTACGCAATTTGTTTAAAAACTGAAGCTGTACCACTTAGAAAAATCAAAAATAATGAATCCGGAAACCATCCCGCAAAAGATGCTTTTCGGATTTTTTTGGTGAACTTCACATAAATCAGTTAGAATAGTAGCCTGAAGCTGAGTGACGCGATTCAGGAATCAGAATTTGACCATTCATTATTCCCTTTGCATAATGAGAATAATAAATGAATTACTCAGCAGCACACCGGATCGCAATGCAAAAAGAATCTGTATCGGATCCGGGAAAGGATGCCTAACAGGCAGGTGAGTTTGTGAAAAAATCAAATAAGAAAAAGAGATCTCAATATAAAGCAAGAAAACAGTCCGGTAAAAGTACGGAACATAAGATTGAACTCGTAATGCCGGAGAAGATGATTCTCGGGGAAGATGTTCCCTTAAAAACAGATATTTCTCTTACCGCATACTCTGTCCGTGAAAAAAACTCCATAAAGGAAGAGATTTCTGCGCAGACAGAAAAACCTGAAAAACCGGAAGAGAACAGTACCGAAGAAGAAAAGCAGCCGGACTTATCTGTAATTCAGGAACAGGAAGGCATGCCGGTTACCCTGAGTGAAAGACCTGATCTGATCCTGACCAATCCCGGTCTTGAGGAACTGAATCGGGAAAAAGGAGAGACGCAGCGAGACGATATGCCAAATAAAATCAATAATGCGCCGGACCAGGAATCCTGGTCAGTGGATTTACCTTTTGATGTTTTTAAAGCGCAGCACAATCAGAACGCCACCAAAGCAAACGAAGCAGAAATCAGTGCATCAGCTATTGCAGAGCTCGATGAAGAAACGGTCACTGAAAATCTGACGATCAAAGAGCCGGGACCGAAACACGAACATGCGGCGATCAGACCGGATCAGCTGCTTGCCGACGCCTTGATCCGACCGCACGGCTTACAGTCGAATGATTCAAATACGGAAGTGAAGATGGGGTCCACCCAGCAGTTCGCACCATTTGAAGAAATGGTAAAATCCGAACTAGCCCGTCCGGTCCTGAAACGCTCCAAACCAAAACCAGTCGAAGAGCCGGCTGAAGAACCGGAAGACACACAGGAACCGAATCACGATTCTTTAATGCCAGATCAGCAGGAATCTTCTGCGGAAAGGAATATAGCCATGGCAAATACATCGGATATTAAAATCTGGAAAAACTTACTTTCCGACTTACAGAAAAGCACGGAACAGAATGAAGTCGTAATGGAAGAAATCGAAGAGGAAATTGCGCTGCAGGAACAGCGCAACAAGCGTGAAGTTCTTCAGATGTACGAAAAAGTGATTGAACAGACCCATTCACTTGAAAAGCTTCTCGAAAATCTGAAATCCGATACATTATTCTCGCTTCCTGAAGATGTAAAAACGAAAGAATCTTTCATTCAGAGCGTTGAAGAACGTCTGGAAAATTCCCGCAAGCTTGCCAAAGCAGCAGAAGAATTATTAAACACTCAGACCACAACACAGGAAACGATTGAAAATATCCGCAGCGGACGCCGTGATGAACGGACTTCCGTACGGGCGAGATTCCCTCGTGAAGCGATTCTCGGAAACTGGATCCACTATTTCACCAAAGATATGTTCACCTGCCAGTGCTTCTGGGATGACGGTGAATTCAAGGAATATGACTTCCGTGATGACCGTCTGGTAGAAGAAAGAGACGGGCATTTCCGCGTACAGAATAACCAGGTTCTGCTCGACTACGATGAAGGAAAACAGGCTATCTACACCGTTACCGGATTCTCCGATGACTGCCTCGACTACCTGATCAACAAAACTTCGATCCGTTTTGACTACATGCCCGAAGAAGCACTCAACGGTCTGCTAGAAGGAAATTCCAGACGCTAAAACCGTCTGTGAAAAAGATTTGCTTACCGGATTCAATTCATCAAATCTAAGCCGTGTCTGCATGGTGCAGATGCGGCTTTTTTAGGTGTGCCCGGCGAGGCATACACCTAGGTGGTGCAAGTCCACTCTGG
>JBJEFF010000088.1:0-10871 GCA_051873775.1 Allobaculum sp.
AGCAACATGTATCAGTCACTACATACAACCGTAATCTCCTCAGCGGACGGCAGCATTTTTGAAATCCAGATCCGTACCGAAGAAATGGATTCCATTGCCGAAAAAGGTGTTGCCGCTCACTGGTTATACAAAGAAAACGGCAAAGGCAGCGAAGAAGGCAATATCAAGGAAATGGAAGATAAGCTTTCCTGGTTCCGCGACTTCTCCATCATTACCGATGAAGAAAGCGAAGATCCGCTCGAATACATGTCTACCGTTCAGAAAGATATCTTCGAAGCCAATGTCTACTGCTTCACCCCGCGCGGAAAAGTCATCGCCCTGCCGCAGGGTTCCACTCCGATCGACTTTGCCTACCGTGTTCATACCGAAGTTGGAAACCACACAACCGGTGCTGTCGTTAACAGTGCCATCGTTCCGTTAAATACACCGCTCAAAACCGGTGATGTCGTCAAGATTCTGACCAGTAAAACATCCGCCGGACCAAGCCGCGACTGGATTAAGATCGTCAAATCCGCTCATGCCCGCAACAAGATCCGCTCCTATTTCCAGAAACAGGATATGAAAGAGCGCCGTGAGATGATCAAGCTCGGCGAAACAATGCTTGAAGATGCGCTCAAAGCCAATAACATGGATGAACTCGCAAAATACTCCAAGCGTATCGAAGGCATGCTGCAGTCTCTCTCCTACCGTAACCAGGAAGATCTGTTTGCGGCAATCGGTTCAAAACGCATTCCGGTTCAGATCATTATCGACCGTCTTAGCACAACAAAGGCGGCAATGGATGATAATGCCGAAATCATCAAGCTGTATTCCAAAGGCGAGCAGAAAGGCAAACCAAGCGCATGCGGTGTTATTGTGACCGGCATTGATACGATTCAGGTCTCTCTTGCCCCTTGCTGCAATCCGATTCCGGGTGATGATATTGTCGGCTATGTCTCCAAAGGACGCGGTGTCAAAGTTCACCGTAAGGACTGCCCGAATATCGCTCATGAAAAAGAACGTCTGATTCCTGTTTACTGGGCAGACGATCTTGAAGAAAATAACTATTCCGTTCACCTGCAGATCGAATCGGAAGACCGTAACTATCTGTTATCCGATCTCGTTACCGTTCTGCAGCAGAATGCGACCGGAATCAAGGCGATTTCTTCCACGGTCAATAACGACTTCTTAACCGCAACAACCAAACTCGAAGTCAGTGTGCGCAATGCGGAAATGCTGGAAAAACTGATTGCCAACTTAAAGAAAGTCCACTCCGTCAATAGTGTGACCAGAACGATTCTTTAATTTTTAACCGTAAACGAAAAGAACACTTTCCGATTTAACAACCATGTGGAAAGTGTTCTTTTTATTATGCGTGCAGTGATCCCGAAGAAATGAAAAAAGGTCCGTGGCGGACCTTTACAGGAAAGAATCAGAAATCATTAATAAATGTTTTTATACCATTATTTTCTGTTTCTAGTATAGTGAACTTAAGGATAGTTATTTTACAGAACATAAGTTACACGAAAATTAAAAAATGAATGAAAGGAATAATTTATGAAACACTTAAAAGGAATTGCGGCTCTTTTACTCGGAGCTACACTTATTGTAGGATGCTCTGGCTCTAGTGTCTCCAAAACTGTATCGAAAACATGCACAGCTGATATTCAGGGAATGACTATGTCCATCACCATTACTGCACCAAGTGAAGATGCAGAAATCGATGGAATTGAATTTGATTTTGACATGCCTTATTCCGTAATCCGTGACAATGCAGGTCCAAGTGCTGCTGACTTAACTGATGAACAGGTCGCAGAACTGCTTGAAGGCAATGAAGATATGTATAAAGACATGATCGCCGATATGCTTGATGTTGATGCAGAAGAAATTAAATCCGAACTTGGTGAAGAAAGCCTGAACCTCGTCTTTGAAATGAAAGACTTCTCCAAACTCAAAGAAATTGCAGAACTGCCGGATGATACCGATCTGACTTATAAGACGATCGTCGACAGCATTTCTTCTGAATCCGAATTCGCCTGCGACTAAAAATTGCATTTTGTAAATAACTACCAGACTCTGATTCAAACTCAATAGATGATCATATAAGCTGTCCGGAAACATGAAAGACCTGGACAGCTTTTTACGTGAAAAGGATGGAGACTATATTAAATCGGCGGGCATAAGTGCCGCCCTGGCTGGTAGAAAAGAGGAGTTGCATTGTTCATACGATATACAGGATAAAGATAAATTGGAAAGAATCACGGAGGAGGAAGGAAGATGAGTTTAGGAAATAATCTGTTTCATGCGCGCAAGAAAAAAGGACTGTCGCAAGAGGACGTTGCGGAAAAGCTCGGTGTGAGCCGTCAGACGATTTCAAAATGGGAAACAGATGAAACTTTGCTGGATATCCGTCAGTCCAAAAGACTGGCTTCACTTTACGGAATGAGTCTGGATGAGCTGATCGAATACGATATAGACGAAAAAGAACTGCAGGAAATGATCGAACGGACGAGGGATGAGATCACGAAGAACGTCGACTGGAATAAAGTCTGGAGCAAGAAATACCCGATTCTCGCCACTTACAAGAAAGAAGTGGAGATTTCTAAGTATGCACTGGAACTGAACCGGCTGCTTGATTTGATGGAAAAGGAATACGGCTACAGTGAGCTCGATGCGATGCTCGTTCTCAAGGACATTCTCGCAGTAGTCTGGAAAACACGGAGCGCAGGTAAAGGGAAAAAGAAGAAGGATGTAAAAGATTAAATGGAAAAGAAAAAACTGTTCGGACTGGAATTAAATAATCCCGTATATAGAACAGTTTTATTCGTCGACTCGGATGAGATTGCTGATGTACGGACGCTTGCCATCGAGCACATCCTGATATAAATTCTGTTTCCAGTTGATGTATTCAAGCGCTTCTTCGAGTTCATGGATCGAATCAAGCAAAGACTGCTGCTTGGCTTTAAGAAGCTCCTGTCTTTCCGGAATGCTAGATGGCCCATGTAGACAGAGATCGAGGTATTCTTTCATCTCCTGAATACTCATGTTGCATTTTTTCAGACAGCTAAGATCCTTGATCCATTTCACATCGCGTTCGTCAAAGACACGGCGGTTATTGGAATCGCGCTTTACATTCGGCACTAATCCTTCATTGCAGTAGTACTTCAGAGTTTCGTAAGTCATGTCGAGTTCACGGCAGACCTGCATCATTGTATACATAAAATATTCTCCTGAAAAACAAAAAAATCGCTTCTGATTATTTACCGGTAGTAACAACCGGTAAATATAATCCGTATTAACAATCGGTTCTAACAAACGCATTATAGCGAAGAGGTTCAAAAAAGAAAGAAGACTACAGAAAAGCACAGTCTTCGACTATAAAACCGATTGTTAAGGCGCAGTACAGAAAACTGCGGCATATAAACAGTTTCAAGAAGGAACAGATATGCAATCATTTGTTTATACATACCCGATGAAAGTTTACTTCGGTAAAGGTGCCACTAAACAGGCATTAAAAGCAGAAATGCCCAAATATGGCGATACCGTTATGCTCGCTTATGGCGTTGGTTCCGTAAAAAGAAACGGGATCTATGATGAAATTACTTCTGTTTTAAAAGCAGCCGGCAAACGTGTTGTTGATTTCTGTGGCATCATGCCCAACCCGACTTATGCAAAAGTTCAGGCTGGTGCGAAACTCGTTCGTGATGAACATGTTGATTTCATCCTTGCATTAGGCGGCGGAAGCGTTATTGACTGCTGCAAAGTCATCTCCGCTCAGGCTAAGCTCGATGAAGACATCTGAGACATGGAATACCTGGAGAGCAAAAACCCGACAGCAGGTGTACCAATGGGGGCAATTGTTACAGCATCTGGTACTGGTGCAGAAATGAACGACGGTGCGGTTATCACATACGAAGAAAAGAAATGGAAAGGTCCAATTTTCGGAACAGCAGCTTCCTTTGCGGTACTCGATCCTCAATACACGTTAACTGTTCCGCGCATGCAAGTTCTTTCCGGTGCATTCGATACATTAAGCCATGCGATGGAAACTTACTTAGGCAACTCCGATGCCGATAACGTATCTGATGACGTTGCTCTTGCGATCCTGCACAATACAGTCATCAACATGCGCCGTGTTCTCAAGGATTTCAACGATGTTGAAGCCCGAAGCAATCTGATGTGGGACTCCGCAATGGCTGAAAACGGCATCCTCAAAGTTGGTCGTGTCACAGACTTCCAGGCTCATCAGATTGAACACCAGCTCGGTGCCTACACGGACTGCAACCATGGTCAGGGATTAGCGGTCATTCATCCGGCTTACTACCGTCATATCGTCAAAGATGCACCGGAAAAATTCATCCGCTTTGCACAGGTTGTCTTTGGTAAAAATACTGCCGAAGAAGGGATTGATGCTCTTGAAGCATTCATCAAGGAATGCGGACTGCCGACTAAGATGGATCAGTTAAAATCCACGGTTGAAATTACTCCGGAAGTTCTGCGTCAGGTTGCGGATACATGCAATATTATCAAATGCAATCCGCTTCAGCTCGATCGCGATGAAATCTACGACATTCTCGTTGAATGCCTTTAATTGAATTGGTCAGGAAATCACGCATATAGTCAACTGAAACTGAAAAAACATGCTATAAAAGGATGTGGGAATTGTGGTTTTCCATTCATTCCCGCTATATCTTATGGCATACGCCATATCAATCTCTAAACATTTTTAGACAGAAGCCGGCAGGTTGGGGGACTTGCTGGTTTTTGTTTACCAAAAAGCCGCAGAATCCGACCTGATGATCAGGAAGGACCTTGCGGCATTTTTCTATTCTGATTTATGTTTGGAACTATTTAACGGTGAAAGGAAGTAAGGATTTCTTGAGTTCAAGCAGGCAGTAGATAAACCGGGAGCGGATCTCGAGTGCAAACCGTTTGAATTTAAAATCCGGATAGCTGGCGACACAGTAATTGGTGAAGAAGTTTGCGGCAATGGCGCTTGCTCTGCGGGCGTGCAGCTGACCGGTCATGATTTCAATCGGTACATCGCCGACCATCTGACGGACAAATTTCAGATTTTCCCAGGTGTTGCGGGCGTTCGTTTCAAGAAGCATCGGCAGCTCAGGATTGTGCTCATGGATCCAGTCTGCCATGACTTTTGCCTCCACGTATTCATTTTTGACGTTGGAACCGGAGAGGATCAGCGTTTTAAACTGACCTTTTTCGTATTCGTCAAGGGCTAGCTGGCAGCGTCCGATCTGGGCATGAGAGAGCGTTCCGTCATCATGTGCAGCACAACCGAGAACGAGTCCGTATTCATATGGAGTGTCTTTCGGTTTGCGGGTTTTCGGCAGGTAGTGTTCATAGATCAGCGTACCGGCGCCGATCACTGCAGCTAAACGAAGCCAGAATTTTGTTCTGGTGGATGGTGTGTGTTTTCGTTTCATAAAATCCTCCGGTTTTCAGTTTTCCGTTCTGTTCTCTATCGTTCTTTATTCATTATTATTCTTTATTCATTATTATTCTTTATTCATTATTATTCTTTATTCTTTTTCCGGATTATAGACGACAACCTGCCATGGTTTTGTGTCCGGGGAAACAAGCGAATAAAGACGGCGTTCCTTTAAATACCATTTCTGCAGGTAGTCCGGAAGCTGACTGAATTTTGATGCGATCGGGGTATCTTCCGGCAGAGATTTAAGCCATTTCCCGCCGGTCGGATTCATCCCTAAAACCTGGATTTCATGGAAAGAAGAATGGTTTTTCACCTCTGTTTTAGAAATCTGCATCAGAATCATCATGCAGGTCCTCTGGATCCGTGCTCTTGAATAGGTCTTGGAAATGGCAGCTTCAAGAAAGTCATTCCACCGATTGTACTTCTGGGCACACTGAATTAAACGGTACTCAATTCCTTCTTCAACAAGGAAGAATTCGTTTAACCGTTGAGGATCACTTTCGAGCAGCATGTAGCGCAGGTACGGATAGTAGGATGGCCAGTGCTGGTTGTCTTCAAAAAGATGATCTTCTGCCTGCTCAATTCCCGCAAAGAAATCAGCGCGTGTCTGCGTTGCCGATTTCAGGTTCTGATCGCGTTCAATCACATAAGGCTCAATGCCAAAATCTTTGCACCAGCGAATGTACTGAATGGCAAGGATATCATTCGGTTCTAAGGCAAGATCCTGAGCGGCAGCATTGCGGGCAAGGGAAGTGGATACATCCGGATTCAGTAAGGCAATCTGTTCTGCTTTAGCCTGCAATGTCTCTAAATCGGCACTTTCGGATCCGAAGCACAACACATTGACCCCGGCAGTTTTGAGAGCCTGAAGGGCATGTAAGGCAAAATAGTCCGCGCTCTGCATGGTATAGACGGCGGGCAGGGCAATGACAAGATCCGCTCCTGCTTCAAGCGCAAGCCGTGTTTTGGTCGCAACATTTTCGAGCGAAGGAAGACCGCGCGAGGAAAAATAAGTCGACAGCACGACAACGAGTACATCAGGATGAACCTGTTCTTTGATGGTTGAAAGTAAATAACGATGCCCATCATGCATCGGATTGAATTCAGCAATCACTCCGGCAATAATCATGCTTTTAGTCTATCAGAGAATGACAGGCTTCATTGAATTTCAGCCGGAAAAATCAGGAGGGCAGGCTTCGGAGACGCTCTGGTTTTTCTCTGAATCAGGCAGAAGTGGAGGACAAGAGCCGGATCGGGCTTGAAATTCTGTTCAAAGTTTGAAATCTCGTTTTTGTGCAAAGAAAACCATGCCAAAGATGAGGGAATAGTATAATCTTACGTATAGACGCGCAATCTGCGCTTATTACTTATAAATTATGGATTGAATAATCCCCATAAACCAAGTTCGTAGAAATACTGAATGTATAGAAGGCAGAAATTTAGAAGGTGAATGAATATGAGTAAAATCAGTTTTAAAAAATGGGCAGCCGTTTTCGTGAGTGCAGCTTTATTTGCGGCTTGTTCCAATAGCAGCAGCACCAGCACCACATCCAAGGCTGATTCTTCTGAAACTACCAGTCAGAGCGAATCGGTAAGCGAAGATATGGCAAGTACAGAAAGTGTGGCAAAGAAAGCCGATCACTCCGAACCGGGGCAGACTCAGTATGAAGCAGTTATCAAAATGAAAGACTACGATACCCCGATCGTCTTCACAATGGATGAAGGCATTGCGCCGGAAACCGTTGAAAACTTCGTCAAACTCGCTCAGTCCGGATTCTATGATGGTCTGACGCTGCACCGCATCATGGAAGGATTCATGATTCAGGGCGGGGATCCGACCGGTACTGGAACTGGCGGCAGTTCGCATCAGATTTACGGTGAATTTTCTTCCAACGGTTTTGACAACAGCTTAAAACATGTACGTGGCACTGTTTCCATGGCACGCAGCAACGATCCGGATTCTGCCAGCTCCCAGTTCTTCATCATGCAGGCTGATAACGAATCTCTTGATGGAAACTATGCTGCATTCGGTACAGTCACTTCCGGTATGGAAGTTGTGGATGATATCGCTCAGAAAGCACAGCCGACAGACAATAACGGCACAATCGAAGCAGATCAGCAACCGGTCATCGAATCAATTACAGTTACTCAGAAATAATAAGGCCGTCTCAGAATGAGCGGAAAACCGGATTTTCTGAAACCGTACAGAACATTATGAAAAGAATCAAAACTGCTGCAAACCGTTAACGGAGTGGCAGTTTTTTATGACGTTACCTTCAGATCAGGTCTTTCTTGTACTTGATGTGAAGACAGCTATAATGGGTCATTGTCCGGAGAAAACAATGAAAATAGCACTTCGGACGACTCAAAATGATAGAATTGTCAGGTTCTGACAGCCTTTCAAGCAGTACAGGCAGGGCTGCGTCGGGTAAATGCAGGGAGATCCGTATGTGTAATGCGGTTACAGAAAATCCCAAAAATCCCTTATTTATCGATATCTTAAGCCTTATTTTCGTGCTTTTTGGCTGTGACATATCTTTGTTTGACATTTCAAAATCGGGTGCATATAATATCAAATGCTACATGAGGTGAATATCGTGAAATTCAAAAGAAGCGATTTTCTGGCTGCACCGGAATCCAGTATCCATGTCAGTCTTGACTATGCGGATCCGACTGGAGAACGGTTTGTCAATACGCCTGTTAAAGCTGTGCCCTCGTGCCGTATTGAAGGAATCCTTCATTTTGACGGTCGGAGCAGAGTGGTAAGCAGCCTTCATTATACAGGAATTATGACTGTCGAAGATTCCATTACCGGAGAAGATCTGGATGTGGATTTCGAAACAGATTCTCAAAAGGAATATTCTTTTGATCCTCTTGAAGAGGATGATGATGAAGAAGAAATCATTCGGGTGTTTAAAGATATACTCGACCTGACGGATGAGGCAGAAGAAGCCATAGCATATGAAGCACCCATGAGCATTACTCATTTAGCCCGTGAAGAATACCCACAAGGTGAAGGTTGGAGTCTGATTTCTGATCAGGACGCAGTTCCTGATACACAGGAAGAAGATCCCCGCTGGGCAAAACTTAAAGAATTTAAATTCGAAGATTAAGTAGGAGGTGCACTGATGGCTGTACAGCAGAGAAGAGGTTCCAAACACCGTAAGGCAAAAAGAAGAACCCATTACAAACTGACTAAACCTGCAATCGTAAAATGCCCAAACTGCGGAGAATACAAATTATCTCACAAAGTTTGCCCATCTTGCGGTCAGTATAATGGCAGACAGGTACTTGAAGTTACTGAATAAGCCTTTTAGCAGAGCGTAAAGCTCTGCTTTTTCTTTGCCCGGATTTCCATTTTCCTGTGCACGGGCACATTGCAAAGTCCCAAAAAATTTTTTGATACCCCCACTCGCAACTTAAACTGTGCCTTCAATCCTTTTATGTATATTTTTTGCAGACAGATCCGGCCTGGAAATTCATGACGGCGGTAAACGTTTTCAGTCAGTTCACATGAAATTGGCTCAAAATACCTTTTTAAGCACTCGGGACATGGTTCTGCAATGGACAAACAAGTCGGATTTGTTATAATTGGGTTGCTTTATTTTTCTGATAAGCCACCGGAATGGGCTTTTTTGACATGCCGGAGCTTTAAAATAATAGGCAATAAACACTGCACCGCAAGACGGCGGGAACAGTCTAATCTAGCCTGCGGACATGATTCGCCCGTTTCTTCTTCTTTTAAAGAACAGGCGCAATGATGGATGAAGCAGGAATTTTCATGTATTCCATGAAAAATGTCAAGGAAGGACAGAGAATATATGACTCCATTATGGATCACTCTGGCCGGGATAATCGGACTTGTCATAGGCGTGTTACTAATGGTCGCCTATTCCAAAGCAGGTCTGAACAAAAATCAGCAACAGGCACAACAAATTTTAAGCAAAGCACAAAGTGATGCAGAAGCGCGTCTCAAACAGGCTGTACTTGACGGTAAAACGCAGGCACACGACCTGAAAGTAGAAGCGGAAAAAGAAATCAAGGAGCGCCGTCAGGAAGTTATGGATATGGAAAACAAACTCCTGCGCCGCGAGGACAGTCTCAACTTCAGAGATGAATCCCTCAACCAGAAGGAAAAGGATCTTGCTAATCAGACCAGAAAGGTCAACGAACGGTTAGCCGCTCTTGAAGAAAAGGACAAACAGCTCCAGAAGGAAATCGATCGTCAGATCGAAGTCCTCGAAGGAGTAGCCCGCATGACTTCTTCGGAAGCCCGCACTGAACTGTTTGCTCTTGTTGAAAAGCAGATGGAACACGAAACCATGGCTTACATCAAAGAGCAGGAAGACAATGCGAAATCCACCGCTGCACGCAACGCACAGGAAATCATCGCTTTGAGCATCGAACGCATGGCCCAGCAGGAAACCATGGACCGTACCGTTTCTGTCGTCACCATTCCGGGTGAAGAGATGAAAGGACGGATCATCGGACGTGAAGGCCGTAATATCCGGGCGTTTGAACAGGCTACCGGCGTCGAATTGAATATTGATGACACCCCTGATTTAATCACTATCACGTGCTTCAACCCGATTCGCCGCGAAGTGGCACGCCTGTCTCTCGAATACTTAATTCGGGACGGACGAATTCAACCAGGTCGAATTGAAGAAGTCGTTAAAAAATTCCAGCATGAAGTTGAAGCCGAAATCATCAAGGCCGGTGAAGAAACTGTATTCAAACTGGGTATCGGACGGATCGATCGCGAGATCGTACGTTTAATCGGTACTCTGAAATACCGTTTCTCCTATGGTCAGAATGCACTTCAGCACTCGATTGAAGTTGCACTGATTGCCGGCAGTATGGCGGCAGAGCTGGGATTAAACCAGCACATGGCAAAACGGGCCGGCTTACTGCACGATATCGGTAAAGCACTGAATATTGACCAGCAGGAAGGAAGCCACGTCGATCTTGGTTATAAATTCTGTAAAAAACATGGCGAAAAAGACATCGTGCTGAATGCCATCGCCTCTCACCACGGAGATGTCGAAGCCAAATATCTGACTTCACACTTAGTCATTGCTGCTGACACCATTTCGGCCGCACGACCAGGTGCCCGTAAAGAATCTGCTCAGGCGTACGTAGAACGACTGGAGAATCTGGAAAAAATCGCAAACGAATTTGACGGCGTATCGCAGGCTTATGCCATTCAGGCGGGACGCGAAATCCGTATTATGGTTGTTCCGGATGCCGTCAGTGATACCGCCTGCGTCAAGATGGCAAGGGCAATCCGTGACAAAATTGAATCTGAACTCACTTATCCCGGACAGATCAAAGTGAATGTGATTCGCGAAGTCCGTGCACAGGAAATTGCGAAATAACTTAAACTATAAAGGCCCTCGGAAATAGTGCGATGTTTTGAGGGATCGGCCCTCCTAAAGGTCGT
>JBJEFF010000089.1:0-10862 GCA_051873775.1 Allobaculum sp.
CTGCGGATGCGAGAAGATCGGAACGATATCGCCTTTTTCCACGACGCGTCCGGATTCCATAACTGCTACACGGTCACAGATTTCCTTGACCACGAACATTTCGTGAGTAATGACGACAACCGTAATTCCTCTTTCCTTATTAATGCGCTTGATCAGCCGCAGAATGGTCTGAGTGGTCTGCGGGTCAAGAGCGGAAGTTGCTTCATCACATAAGAGAACTTTCGGGTCATTGACAAGTGCGCGGGCAATGGACACACGCTGTTTCTGACCACCGGAAAGCTGGCTCGGATATGAATCCTTACGTTCAACTAAATCGATCAGCTCGAGCAGGTTCATGACTTTTGCATCGATTTCCGCTTTCGGCAGTTTTTCCATACGCAGCGGGAGTGCGATGTTGTCATAAATTGTCAGTGCCGGAAGCAGGTTGAAGTGCTGAAAGATCATGCCCATTTTCTTGCGGGCTTTACGAAGGGCTGTAGGATTCGCTTCCATCAGATCTTCACCGTCGAAAATCACTTTTCCTTCATCCGGTCTTTCCAAAAGGTTCATACAGCGGACCAGAGTGGATTTGCCGGCACCGGAGAATCCGATAATGCCGTAAATCATGCCTTCTTTAACATGTATGGAAACATCCTTAACGGCATGGACATCTCCGTCTTTTGTTTTAAATGTTTTGGTAACATGCTCTAACTGAATCAAAACATTTACCTCCTTAGTTAAAATATGTACAAAAAAAGCTCTCATCGATTAGGACGAAAGCTTGAACTTCGTGTTACCACCTAAATTTACAGTACTGTCACCAGTAACTGCCTCATCAAGTACATACATACTCTAACGCTGTAACGGGCGTTCCCGTCATGTCTAACTATCGATCATGCAGCTCCAAGACCATGTTCGCCAACCTTCTGCCGTTTCTTTACACCACCCAGAAACTCTCTTTGCACATCGGATCGGGTACTCTTCTTTTCATCACCAATTTGTGGTTCTACTTTATCATTTCATTCATAAACATCAACCCGAATTCTGAAACTCTCTCATTTTCTTTCTGAAATTTTCAAAAAAACAGATAAAAACCGAACATTTTCACGAGCCTTTGGAGCCTTGCGATGAAAACGTTCGATTTTCGTTCAAAAAAAGGGCATTTTTCAAAAGCAAATCACTATTTTCATAGGTGATACTCAATTGAAGTCAATCGCATTCGTCTGGATTCTTTGCGCACGAACAGCTTTTCCATTTCTATGCGAATGCCAAAACTCTCGTTTCTTTGAAACCTGTTTGTGCCTCTTCTAATTATAGATATGGAACTTAACCGCTGAACAGTTTCGAGACTGCATCAAGTTTGCCTGCAGAATGGAATCATGCACCAGTTCACTGAACGCGAAAGAAGATTCTACATCCTGGCACTGTTTTTCATGACCTTCGGCGAGGAGAGTTGAAAATTCATCACGCAACATATCGAGTTCTTCATAGTTCTCATTCAGGGATTCAATGGCGCGTTCGTATTTGCCGGCAAGAGTATAGCGTAGACTCTGCATCATGCGAAAACGGATTGCTCTTATTGCGTTACCTAACTGAAATAATTTAATCGTTTCTTTATTCGTGATCATCCTCATATCCTGCCTTTCTCGTCTTCATGTCGTGAATGGACGTTTCAGTCCTTTCCTAATTGACGACTAAAGTTTAACAAGTACCCCAAACTCTTCAAAGACAAACACACGAAAAAAATCATCCTAAATAAACAATTTATAAAGATATTTTAATTTGTATTAAGATTCCATAAGTTTATAAATGTGACTTGTGTTCTTCTGATCTTTGCTCTCCAGCAACAATTTTTCTTATCTTATTTTCGCTTTATATAAAGCTGTTTTAGATAATTTCTCCGATAACAGCTATGTGATGTTCTTAACCTTCTCTCGGAATTTATCCTCTTTTTCTAATGAGTGAGTGTTATAGTTCGCAGATCTTTATGTTTCATAAGCCTGATTCCTTTCGTATTTGCATTTCGGATGACCAAATAATTTCTTCCCTGTAACTTTTTGCGTTAAAATTGATCTATTCTCTTACAAAAAGACACACACGATTTCACTCCTTTTCTGTCGTAAAGAAATTGAAGAACAATACGAAGCCCTAAAGTTTCGTTTTCTGTCTAAAGAGATACAAATTCGATATTAATATGAAATAAAGAAAATCAAGATCATTTTCTGCTCAGATTCGGTCCGATCTTGTTTTCAGGTCCGAATTCAGTCATCAGACTGCAGAATCGATCTCAATCCATAAGGAGATCATTATGAAATTTCAGTTTCCCCGCTTCCGCAAAAAAGACCTGGTCATTACCATTCACGGTTTCGGTCATAAAACCGAACATGAATTTGATCCGCTTTCAGAGTATCTTGAAGAACAGGGATTCGAAGTCTGGAAGTTTTCCTACTTTAACCCGGACGACTTAAGTGACACCAATTTTGAAGAATGGGTGACCCGCTGCATGACAAAAACTCAGCAGGCGGTGAACGAAAAACGGACCATCCATTTAGTCGGCTTTTCCATGGGTGGTGTCATTGCCGGGTATCTTGCGAGTCTCTTCCCTGTTGAGGATCTTTTATTAGCTGCCCCGGCTTTCTATCCGTTTGATTTCAATCAGCTGTCCAAAGCCGCGAGAAGCAAGATTATGCCAAGCAGCAGTTCTTCTTCAGGCTCCATGAGTACCGAGCAGACCAAAGCCTTCATCAATGTCGTTTCGAATTATCGCGATGCCATATTAAAGGTAAAATGCCCGATTCTGATTCTTCATGGTACAGGCGATGAGGTCATTCAGTATAAATCCTCGCGCAAGATTTTCCCTCAGATCCCGATTGAGAACAAATCCCTGATCTTCCTGCATGGCGCTCACCACCGTTTCCTCTATGATGGCGCCTATCAGTCCGTGGCTTTTGCGATCATCCGTGATTTCTTCCGTCATGATATCAAACCGCAGATTTATCCAGATGCCGATCTCGATGAAGAAAAAAATGACGACCATGACGAATCGGATTTAAAAAAATAGCCTCACTCAAAAATAGAAAAGACCAGACAAACATCAAGCTGATGTTATCTGGTCTTTTATTCTGGTTCAGTATGATCATGAATTTAAACTTAGCGTTTTTCCTGAATCATTTCGAGTTTAAGATCAAGCAGTTTTTCCGTTAAGTCAACATAGTATTCCTGCGGGTTGGAGAAACGCTTGATTTCATCCCACAGCGTTTCAAGTTCACGGGAACAGTAATCACGGATACCGAGAATGGATGGCATGTTGTAGACAAGTTCACCATTTTTGAAAATCGGAACAAGCAGTTCACGCACTTCGAAAGTTCCAGCTTCGAGAACCTTTGATTTCCATTTTTTCATCGGATGGTAAATGGTGATATCTTTATCTTCCGTAATTTCTTCATCACTCAGTGCCATTAAGTCCGCAACAGCTTTACCGTCTTCATTGTTGTAGAGACGATAAAGTTTTTTGTCACCTGGATTGGTGATCTTTTCTTCGTTTTCGGAAATCTTGATTCGTGGTTCCATGATGCCGTCTTTTTCAACTGCAGCTAATTTATAGACACCGCCGAAAACCGGAGCATTTTTGGAAACAATCATGTTTTCACCGACGCCATAGGAGTCAATTTTAGCGCCCTGACGGTCTACTAAAGATTCGATCAGGTATTCATCGAGCGAGTTGGAAACGACGATGGAGCAGTCCTGCATTCCCTCTTCGTCGAGACGGTGGCGGATCTTCTTGGACAGATACGCCATATCACCCGAATCAATGCGGACACCTTTTAATCGGTAACCATTCGGTTCGAGATATTCCTTCGCAACGCGGATTGCATTTTCCAGGCCCGATTTAAGTGTGTTATAAGTATCGATTAATACAGTGCAGGCATTCGGATACGTCTTGGCGTATTCAAGGAATGCATCGTATTCAGTCGGAAAACTCTGAACAAAAGAGTGAGCCATTGTTCCAAGCACCGGTGCTCCGAACTGGATGCCGGCTTCTGTCGTCGCAGTACCGGCAACACCGGCAATATAAGCGGCACGTGCACCCTGAATTGCGGAGTCAAAGTTATGAGCACGACGGGCACCGAATTCCATAACCGCTTTCCCTTTTGCGGCCTGAACAATTCGTCTTGCCTTTGTGGCGATCAGTGTCTGGTGGTTAATGGCTAAAAGAAGAGCTGTTTCCACGAGCTGAGCTTCAATTAAAGGAGCTTTTACTTTAATCAGAGGTTCATAAGGGAATACTGGTGTCCCTTCCGGAATCGCCCAGATATCGCCTGTGAAACGCACATTTGCGAGATAATCAAGGAATTCATCGCTGAAGTTATGCAGGCTGCGCAGATATTCAATCTGTTCTTTATCGAAGTGCAGATCCTGAACATATTCAATCACCTGATTTAATCCGGCAAAAATTGCGAAACCGCCATTGTCCGGGTTGCGGCGATAGAATACATCAAAAACAACTTCCTCATCCTTGTGTTCATTGAAATAAACCTGACTCATGGTCAGTTCATAGAAGTCCATGACCAGAGATAAATTTCTTCCATCTTTCATAATTTAATCCCTTCATTTAGTAGGAGTGTATTCCTGCTATTCTTAAAAAAATGAGCATTTTTCTTATTATAAGCGTTCTGCCACATAACGAAGCCGTTTTTTTGAAGATCGGAAACAGTTTTTTTAAAAAATGTAGCGTCGTGTTTAAAAATTCCTCTGCTACTTATCACTTGAAATGAAACGTTTTGCAGGAAATATTCCTCTCTTTGATTTAGCCGCTGGAAGGCAGCAATGTCCAGAACGATCGGAAAACGGTCAGAATTTCACATTTTAAGGTCCGGCGCAAATTGAAAAAAGCCACATGATGACAGTCATCATGTGGCTTGAGTAGATAATTGATTAGATTTCGAACCATTCGAGGAATCGTTTTTCGAGAAGAACCAAGTTCTTCCTGCAGCAGATTTATCTGTAGTCTGTCAAAAAATAACTGATTTACAAGATAGCTTATTCAGCAGCTTCTGCAGCTTTCATTTCAGCTTCCTGTTTGCACAGGTCTTTATCGTACTTAGTCAAGAATGGCAAGTAGATCAAGAATGCAACGACTAGGTTGATTGCAGATAATACAGCACCCATGATATTAGCAGTTCCTAAGAAACCACCTAATAATGCAGGCGTTGGCCAAGGTACGTTAGCCACGACTGGTGGGAACATACCAGAGTTAATTAAGAAGTAAGCAAGTACACTGCAAGCACATGGTGCAAGAATGAATGGGATAATCAGGTTAGGGTTGTAGATAATAGGTACACCGAAAACCAGTGGTTCGTTGATGTTGAACAGAGCTGGTCCGATTGCAGCTTTACCTAAAACGGACAGCTGTTCGGATTTAGCCATGAAGCACATCCAGATACACATACCTAATGTAGCACCGGAACCACCCATAATAACGAACATGTTCTGGAATTCACCAGCAAATGTTTTGTAAGTTCCTTCTGCAGCACCAGTCATGATCTTGGAGTTGATATCGAGGTTTGCTAATGTGAATGTCTGATAGAAAGCACCCATAATGTTAGCACCGTGGATACCTACGGACCATAATGCATGGATGAAGAAGTTAATTAACAGTACACCATACCAAGTATCAGCGATGTCACCGATGAATCCGAATGGTACAGAGATGATTGTGAATAAGTCATATCCAGTGAGGATTAATACAGCGTTCAGAACGATTACTGCGAAAGCAATAACGAAGCAAGGAACTAATGCAGTGAAGGAGCGGGATACACCAGCTGGAACTACATCAGGAAGCTTGATGACGATATTCTTTTCAACGCACCATTTGTAAAGAACAACAGCAAGGGTAGCCATCAGGATACCAGTAAAGATACCGGAAGATCCTAAACGGTTAACGAATCCACCGTAAGATACACCGTTGATGATGCCGTCGCCTTCCTGGAAGATATACTGACCATCTTCGAAAGCGAGCTGAGGCATAGTCATTAAGAATGCCATCATACCAAGAAGAGCACCGTTCATTGGGTTCAGGTTGAGGTTGTAATCAGTAGCTTTAATGTTAGTGAGCTCATAACCCATAACGATGTTGAAGTACAGTGCTAAAGTACCCATAGTGAATGTGTTACCAATCATGTACAGGTTAGTAAGACGATCAAAAGAAGCAGCCCAAACTCCTGTCAGGAATGGGAATGCCTGAGGTAAAATGTTCAAAATTAACAGAGCGGAACCAACGATTGTAAATGGGATCGTTGACATACCAGCAGCCATGATAGCTCTGACGAACTGTTTCTGAGAAAGTTTTCCCATAGGACCCATGAGATACTTTTCTAGAAAGTCAAATACTTTTTGCATATAATCTCCTTCCTTATCGATCGGGATAAGGTATTTTCTTTTTTTCCATTTCAAAGAACTAATGATCATCATCCGGTTTAGGATCGCCCATCCGGGACCGGAAGTTTATCAATCGGCCAGCCCGCCTTTTGATAAAGATCAGAATTCTTTTGAACTTAGAAGGTCTCCGGCATTGTGCAAACTTTCAGCATTAGTTTGCGTACCGGAATAATTCCTAATCAAATCAAAAGAGTCCGAAATTAATGTAATCTACTTATTTAATCGGTTCCCCGACCAAATACAAAGTTAAGTTTGTCTTATGTATTAAGTTTAGAAGTTCATGTGATACTTCTTTTCAAAGAACTCAATACGACGGAATGTTTTATCAATATTGCGATCAATCTGATAAAAACGGAATAAATCCCAGGTAGCCAGTGCGAAACCGGCAACCAGAATTACAAGCACGAAAATCCGGGCGTCCGATCCGTCATTCAGGAACGGGAACGTCTTGGATACAGGCTGTGCAGCGGTCATGACAATCAAGATCAAGTTGAAGAACCATTGCAAGATAAAGAAATACTTCGTCATTTTGTATTTCGGATTTTTTTTGCCGTACATACTGCCCATTTCCCACATTGGGAGGATAGCCATGATGACTAAACCAGCAGCGCCAATTCCTGCAACTTCCGGCCAGCAAAGATAAGCTAGAAAAAAGTTTGCGAAGAGGAAGATGGCAAGCGAGTATCTGATCAACATGAAACGGTTGAAATAAAGCGTCTTCAAACTTGTCTCACGTCTAGATTTCTGTAAGCTGTCGTCCGTTTTTCTTCCTTGTTTTGCCATAGCAGTATCTTTCCTTTCACGACATGATTGCCATGTTCAAATCAAAAAACTTTAAATCTAAGAGACGTAAGAAGGGTTAGCGATTAACCTTTTAAAGCAGCAACTTCTGCTTTCAGATCGTACAGCATTTCATAAGTATGCAGCATTTCTTCAGCAGCTTCTTTTAATGTCATAGTAGTCATCAGGTGATCCTGAGCATGAACCATGATGATCTGGATCAGGATTTCAGTTCCGTTTGCGAATGCATGAAGCAGATCAGTCTGAGCTTTATGAGCTTCAACCATCTGATCGTCTGCTTCCTGTAATTTTTGTTTCGCAACATCGAACTTTCCATCGCGCATAGCATCCATAGCTTCGTGAACAGCAGCTCTTGACATACCGGCAAAGCTAATGATGGTAAATGCAACCATTTGGGATTCAGTTACGTCCATTACTGGCATAGTTTATTCTCTCTCATTCTTTCTTATCCTTCCATTGAAGCTGAGCTTCAAGAAGTGTTCCGAATTCTGCAACGAAGGTTCTGTAATCTTTGCTTTCAAGAATTCTCTTCTGAATCTCAGGCTGTTCGATTAAATCAATCACTGATTCAACCAGAACTTTGATTTCGTTGTTTTCCTGATAGGAAGGAGACATCAGGAAAACAAACTGAATTGCATCACTCGTTGTGTCCCATTTCAGTCCCGAAGGAACTAACGCTAGAGCAAATGAGGATTGCTCAGCTAAAGGAACAGCCGGATGCGCAACAACGATTTGTTCTGAAAAAGCAACACTTCCCATTTTTTGGCGCAGGGTTAACTGATCTTTGAACTTCTGTTCAAAGTGTTCATTTTCTCCTCGCGAAACCGCCTTGACGAGTGTATCGACCACTTGATCGCGATCAACTTTCCCTTCAAAAACAAAGAAATTTTCTTTAGGCAGTTGATTTTCCAACAGGTTCAAGGTGTTGCGTTTTACTTGTTTGATTTGTTTTGCTTTCGGTTTTGGCGCATTTTTCTCGCTTTTCTGATCGATGAATTTCTGAATTCTTTCAACATCATCGTCAGAAAGGAAGACTGATACATGAAGGAACGGGACACCAAAAATAATCGGTCCCATATTGACCGAAGAAATGATTAAATCAATTCCCTCTAATACCTGGTCGTTCATGTCGTAATATCCCGTTTCACTCGCAATATGGATTGAATTCGGAAATTTCTTCATCAGTCGATTCTTTAGCAACTGGCTGCTGCCAAAACCTGTAGCGCATATGACAAGGACCTGAAGCTTTTCATTTTCCTGCTGCCGATCAAGCGCGGCAAGAAAGTGAATCACAAGATAAGTCCATTCATCATCACTAATGTCAAATTGTGAAAGACAGGGCATCTGACCCAGTTCCTCACTGACCTCAGCTAACAGATCGGAATACTGTTGTTGAATGTCGGGGGTTAATGGATTTTGTTGCTGGATTCTGGATTGTAAACGAAGCAACATAGGAACTAGGTGTTCGATCAAACTGCGCTCTAATGTCGGATCCTGATCAACAGGAACTCCAATTCGATCAGCTAAACGATGTAAAGCCGGTTTGAGCTGTGCCTGAATCTGTCCCCTCTGATCATCCTGCTCATTTCCGAATGCATTGAATTTTACCGAGAGATGAAGCGTAAGATACTGGATCTCCGCCTGCGGAAACTGCAAATTCATTAAGCTTGAAATTCGATCAACAATCCTATTGGATACTTCACTTAACAACGGATCGAAATCCGTATCCAACGCTTCAAAGTGTTTCAGATCCTGTCCGCACTGCAGACGTTTGATCGACAGCGCAATATGAAGCAGAAGATTCTGAATCATCATGTCGGATAAGCGAATTCCCTCACGACGAAGTTCCTCTAAGACGATCATTAAGATTGCATCTGAAGGAATTTCATCAAAGAATCCCGAATGATCCATATACTCCTGAAGCGAAACAAATTTTTTGTTTCGGAAGAAGTAATCCAGGATCATTCGACGTTTGTCCGCTTCTTCTCCTTGAATCGTCAATTTTTTTCTCTGAGTGACGAGCTTTAGACCGTATAAATCAAGCAAGTCCTTCAAAGCGGCAATTTCCTTTTTCAAGGTGCTTTCGGAGATATAAAGATCATCCGCCAGTTCCAAAGCTTCTAGACGTTCGTTATTCAGCAACAGACGGGAAATAATCATGTCTCGCCTGCCCGAAGAACTATCAATCGCATCAGGTTCTCGTTGCAACTCTTCAAGTCTTGATTTGAATAAATATGACTCGAACTGTTTCGGTTGATCGAGAACGAGTCGGTACCCATTTCCCTGCTTGGCCTCAATCTTTCCACCTAGTTCGCTGACTAAACCTTTCAGTCGCGAGATGTAGGTTCTCACTGTTCTTTCTGAAAGATTTAGTCGTTGAGCTAGTTCTTGACTTGTCTGAAACTGCTTCGGTGAGTTATACAGCAACAGAAGCAGTTCCTTTTCTAAAGGCTTCAAAGAGTGCCTAGATTTCTTTAGTTACGAGGTCAGCTAATTTGTTGATTCCCATAGGTACTGGAATATAAGCCTGTGGTGGGATAGGAATTACATGGCTTCCAACTTTTTCACCAAGTTCAGTGAAGTTTTTGAGATACATTTTAGTCTGTGGGCTGACTAAATATAAGTCGAATTTTTTGTCCTGAATCATTTTTTCGCCTTCGATTACACCAAGAGCATCTACCTGGATGTCCTGACCACGTTTAGCGAGTTCTTCAGTAGTTTTCTTAGCGATCATGGAACTGGACATTCCACCTACGCAGATAATCAAAGCTGTTTTTGACATAGCAAAAATCCTCTCTTTCAAAATAAATCATGTCAAACTCAAATCTCTTTGAGCTTCGGATACCAGCTACGGTCAACTGGCATTCCTTTAACCATCACCATCATAGGAAAGCTCTTTCATTCAATCCAGTTGTAAAATTGCCGTATCGATCCGGTAATTTTGGGAAATTACGGTTGAAGCTCGGTATTTTTTCGATAAAAATCGGTGTTTTATGATCTTTTTTTCTATTCAAATATGAATATTTGGGCAACACTTTTTCATTCGAAAATGTAGGATTAAAAAGCCTGATAGATTTATGTTCTTATCATATTTATACCATCCGGAAATTTGTTCCGGCAATCTATTTTCTAAATTTTCCGTAACATAATTTTCCCATATTTAAACTCCACAAAGAAATCTTTCCGGATCTAGCTGCCGGATTCCTTTTTTTTGCATTTATTTTTAGAAACGTTCCGGATTCTGTACGCCTCTTATTTAGGGAAAAATCATTATTTTGGATGAATTATGATATCTGACAGTATGATGAAATGAAAAAATCGCCCTGTTCGTTCTCCTGTTCAACGCAGATTATTATGAAGGGAGCGCAAAATTGCATTACGGCAAAAAAGATAGACTAGTTTAAAGCAAAAAAAAGGATTAAAAATAAGGTTAGGGATTTCAAAAGTCAGTCGAGGTCTATCCACATGTTGTCGAAAACGTATTCCTTATCGAATTGTTTTTATCTGGTTTATTCCCAGAGCAGTGATACACGTTTCATTGATCAGTAAAAAGGAAAGGTATGTTGTTCCATGTCAAAAAAAGCATTAATCATTTGTTGTGGCGGTATGTCCAGTTCTATGATCGCGCGTAAAGCAATGCAGAT
>JBJEFF010000090.1:0-40354 GCA_051873775.1 Allobaculum sp.
CCCATAGTGGACTTGCACCACCTAGGTGTATGCCTCGCCGGGCACACCAAAAAAAAGGATGATCCGAATTACTTCTAGGATCATCCTGATTGTTCTTTGTCTGTATGAATCAGCTTAAGCTAAAGCAGCTTTTGCTTCTTCTACGATTTTAGTGAAGCCTTCTGCATCATGGATAGCCATTTCAGAAAGCATCTTACGGTTGATTTCGATTCCAGCAAGTTTTAAACCATGCATTAATTTAGAATAGGAAATATCGTTCATACGAGCTGCAGCGTTGATACGTGCAATCCACAGTTTACGCATGTTTCCTTTCAGTTTACGACGGTCATTGTAAGCATATTTGAAGCTGTGCATTACCTGCTCATTGGCAGTTTTGTACAGGGTATGTTTACTTCCAAAGTAACCTTTAGCAAGTTTTAAGACTTTTTTTCTTCTTCTACGAGCAACTACTCCACCTTTAACTCTTGGCATATTCTCTTATCCTCCTCTTATTTCACTAACATGTATTTGATACGTTTGTAATCTGTTGCGTCTACTGTAGTAGATTTAGCAAGATGACGTCTCTGGTCTTTTGTCTTACCGTGGAAACGGTGAGAAGTATAAGCGTGGTCTCTTTTTAATTTTCCAGTTCCGGTTTTTTTAACGCGTTTTGCAAGGCCTCTGTGGCTTTTCATTTTTGGCATAGTTGTATTCCTCCTTCTTTATGGTTCAATTCTTTTCGGCTGGCTTTTTATCTGCTGCAGTTTTTTTATCGCCTGCAAGCTTTTCAGCTTTATCAGCGCCACCCGGTTTTTTCTTCTGCGGAGCAAGGACTAAGGACATGATGTTTCCTTCGAGAGATGGACGTTTTTCCACCACTGCAATGTCTTTGACCTGCTCAAGGAAGTCGTTCATAATCTGACGGCCGACATCCTGTCTGGTCATCATACGTCCGCGGAATCGCATATCAATTTTGACTTTCATGCCCTGCTCAATCCATTTGCGAACCTGGCGAAGTTTCGTTTCAAAATCATGCGTATCCACGACAGGGGAAAGACGGAGCGATTTCAGCTCAACAGTGTGCTGTTTACGCTTAGCTTCCTTTTCTTTTTTCTGCTGCTCGAAATGGTATTTACCATAGTCAAGAACTTTGCAGACAGCTGGACGAGCTTTAGGAGCAACGCATAGCAGATCAAGATTCTGTCTGTAAGCAATCTCGAGCGCTTCGCGCTTTGATTTAACTCCTAGCTGATTCCCGTTGGCATCGATTACCAGTACATTACTGAAGGGAATCTTTTCGTTGAATAAATCGTCATTGACGTTATTCGGGGCAACTTTTCGATTATTGATAAGTGAGTACCTTCCTTTCGTGAACTCATAAAAAAATGGGCGCAAAGAGCGCACCCAAAATACCTATTCGATCAATTAACTTGATTGAAATCTGGCATAAACCCATGTATCTGTATACATCAGGTGAGAAGGGGTGCTTCTTCTTTCCATTTCTTACCAAACTATCTTAGTAAAATCTCTGCGCAAAGTCAAACACTTCTGGCGGACTTTGGGGAATTTATACTACTTTTTCAGTTCAGCTTTTTCATTCTACGCGTCTTTTACTCAAATTGCCAGTTTCCTGTCAGTTCTTTAAAATATGCCTTATTTTTCGCAGTTTCTGAAGTAAAAAAGAACCACCAGTTTTAGCCCCGGTGGTTCGAAGAGTCAGTAAGGATGAATGGTCCGTAATGTTGTAATCAAGAAGGAATGTTTTGATGATACAGTTTTCCGGATTCTTTTCCTCTTCAATAATATTCAGTTTTTCAGTGGTGATCCGTTTATTAGCGGTTGATGACGAACGGACGCCATGGAATCAGAGCATCGAGCAGACCGAGTTCTTCTTCCGGTAAATGACCGATGACGTTTTTACGCGGATCAGCAGGCATATCTTTCGTTACGATATGAAGTTCGCCTTTATAACGGCCATAGTCATCGTTCAGGATGCAGATATCGCCGCGTTTTAATTCACGGCAGTTTTCCGGTTTGATGGTTTCGTTGGCATAAGTCACACGCGGCATTGTGCTTCGTGCAGAGTATTCGGACATATCACCGCGTACAAAGTGCTGGTGTTCATAGAGAACTTTGTATTCACCAGGCTGCAGTTCTTTTTCCAGAATCGGTTTGATATTCAGAACACCCGGCTGAAGTTTGCTTAAAGCTTCGAGTTCTTCTTCCGTTGCATAGCAGTTCGCGATCAGAATATCGTCTACTGTACCTTCGGCAAGCAGTAAACGAGCCTGAGCATCTAAAGGCAGATCACGGTGATCTTCTAATGTGCAAAGACCTTCATTTACTGGCCATGGACCAAATGTACCCGGACGGCTGGAACCGATAAATGCGGCGATCGGTAAGTTATGGGCTTTGATATCCTCGTTGCATTTTCTGAAGTGTTTTAAAGATAATCCGGAATAACGCTGCGGATAGAAGTTATGACAAGTTGTTAAATGAGCAAGGTCAGGGTTATGAGTGCAGATATTATCGATGTAGCCGTTACCCATGCTGGCATTGATTTCAATTTTAAGACCCTGAGGATTGCAGGTCATCAATGCTTCTTTCATTCCGTCAAAACCTTCATCTAAACGGATACCGTCGGCATGCATTTTTTTGAAGAATTCAAGGTTATCCCATTCCACACCGAGATTTTTTAATACTGCAGGAGCAACGTCATAGACGATTTCCATTCCTCTTTCGTGTGCATAGTCGTTAATCGGACGGAATTCTTCAATGATCTCATCAGCAGTTTTGCCCTGAACAGACAGCAGGCAGGAGAAGATGCGGGTAAAGCCGTTTCTGGATGCATCATCAATATACTTTTTAATTCTTTCTACACTGTCATGTTCAGGGTAAATTGAAATACCAAGTCTAGCCATGTTTTCCTCCTAGGATGGTTGATCCTATTTTCATTTTCAATATTGTTTCCGCCATTTCAGTTCAGAACGGATTGCTTGCGGCAGTGATGAATCGTTAACGTGACTAAAACAACAGAAATAATCATCTTAAATGTGTTGAGTGATGATTTATGAAAATGCTTTCTTTCTATTAGTATAGAGGGAATATGTAAAAAAAGAATAGTTAAATTTGCCACTCCGTTAGGCAAATGTTTCCTCATAACCATTCTCCAAGCGTTCTACAAACGTTCCTAAACCGTTTTAAAAAATCCGGCACGCTTATGCCGGATCGAAGAAACAACGTGGAGATTAACGGTTGATGGAACGTGCCATGCGAGTCCAGGTATGACGTTTACCACGGATCACGAGGCTGTATGCATACAGGTTTTCCGGATCCATTCCGCCAACGGAAGCATCACCGATATGGTGCAGGTCTGTTCCCGCCATCTTGCACATCAGCGCAATCTGTTCGATCGTTGCTCTTGAAGCACCTTCCTGAGAAGTACCGATTGCGGTTAAAGTCAGTTTTCCCTGTTCGTGAATATAAGCGACCATATCCTTGACGAATTCGAAAGTCACACCCGGAACGGTACCCGGTGCAGGAAGAAGAATAACATCAGCACCCGCGCTGATGAAGTCCTGAACCTGCTGCTGATTGATGATGTTGCATCCGGCTTCTGCTTTGGAACCGGCGGCATGCATTTTACCAGCCATTAAAATCAGATCGTCACCGACTTCGCCTTTCATCTGTTTGAGCGCTTCGATGATTGCGGCATTGTCGACACCAGTTCCCGGATTACCGGTTAATAAGATAAAATCGAAACCAAGTTCTCTTGCACGGCGTGCATTGGCAACTGTAGCTTTACGTCCGTCTGCCATAGCTTCCTGATTGCTGATCATTTCCGAAGTGCCGACCGGTTCGAGGTTCACGCCGACTAACCGTCCAGTCAGACGTTTTACCGTACGGATCACTTCTTCCGGTTCTGCTTCGATCCCTGCGATATGCGGGTTTTCGCAGTCAAATGCGTTAAACAGTAGTAAGTCTGCACCAAATGCAGCCGCTACTTCAGCATCACTCAGCGGATGAAGCAGCTGTGAGTTGTGGAATAAGGATAATTCCTGAACGAGAACTCGTCCTTCACTTGCTTCCATTGCAGTAAGCTTTTCCTGCTTGTTCATTTTTGCTAAATCCGATGTGTCGCAGTTTAATAAACGTTTCATTTTAAAAACTCCCTTCACCTAAGTTTTAAAATTCTGTCTGATCCTTCTCTGTTTCTTACCATCTATCCCTTCCGGAGCTCTTCATTTCTGTTTTGTGGTTTGGTTGTTTTACTGTCCTACTCATTACTCTGAATCAATCATCAAAATGAAGCGGATTTCCGGTCGACAACAGTCCATATGCAGAGAGTAATCCCTTATATCTAATATAGGAAAAATAAGGAAGTTCTGAATATAAACTTCCTCACTTTGCTAGGCAAAGTTTTATCGGAGAATTGATTTTTAAAAGACCGGTAGATGAATCATTCTTCTTCCTGGATTCTATGCATTTTTTTATTGTCCATCTGAATTTACCACCAAATATCGCAAAAAAAGTCTGTGCCGTAGATTTTCAGGCACAGACTTTCCGTTTATTCATGGTTATTTATTCTGTTTTCTGATTCTCCAGAACCCGCCTACAAGTAAAACTGCCGAATAGAAAAGAGCCCACTGCCATTCAAAGATCCAAAAGTACATAATACACATCGCAATTATCGAGATCAGATTTACAATAAAGCCGTTTTTGTAAGCCTGAGCCAGAACTGCCGGATCATGAACATGAAGCATTCGTTTTGCACTGTAAGCCTCAATTCCATAAGCAAGTAACAGTACGCCTGCAACAATTAAACAAGAAGACAGTCCTTCAACAAAGTATGTTAATCCAACAACAGCCAGAGAGAAAATCAGTAAGAATGGTGAGTATTTCTTGAACGACTGATAGTTTTTCGCCGGATCACGGGAGAAGAATAAAAGTTTTAGCATCATATTCACCTTACTGGCCTAGCCAGTCCCTTTAATATTTCATTGCTTTGCTAATGATGACCGGATAAAACGGAACATGGCTTCGCTCAGTTTTGCCCGGGGCAATTGTGCCTATGATCAGATTTCCTTCCGTGACTGCGAATGAAGCCGCATAAACGGAAGGCTTATGCCATGTACCTTTAAAAGGATAGAAATTCATCTTCATCCACCTCCTATAGTCTTTATCATAGAATCTGCTAACTTCTTTATTTCTACTTTTATTATACTTTGGATCATTTTTGCATACATGAAAGTTTCGGTTAAACAATTCTCTCAACAAACAAATAATTATTGAATTTTTTTATTACTCTATTGTCCATAATTCGGAACTTCGGACAAAAACCGTTTTAGCTCTGTCTTTGAGATGATCAGGAGGCAATTCACCTTCAATTATTTCCCTTCTCCATACTCTTTATACTCAGTAAATACATTGAACATGACAGATGTGTCATATTATTCACTGCTTTTTTCACATTAGGAACTAAAAGTTTTTCATTGCCACTTGAAAATCATTCGCCCTGTGTTAATATATTTGAGCAATCAATGGATCCTTAGCTCAGTTGGCAGAGCAACTGACTCTTAATCAGTGGGTCTAGGGTTCGAATCCCTAAGGATCCACCATTGAAAAAGTCTCGAGTTCTTTTATTCAACCAGATAAAAGAACTCGATTTTTATTTTTCCGCGATTTCAATCGTCTTTTTTTCATTCAACCTACTGATTTCGGTTCGATAAACTAATTGTTTTCATCAAAAAAAATCAATATGAATATATTCCATTCTGAAATTTTTCTTTGATAAATATGAAATTTCTCATCGACCGAATCCGAAATATACCTTACAATCACAAAGGAAAGAAGTCCTGTTTTCCGTTTCTGAACATTTACGCGATGATTCTGATTTTCTATCATTCTGAAAAGTAAACGGAACTGTACGAAACAAACAGTTTTGAACTGAACTTATTCGTTGTACATTAGGATTAAGGACTTCATCATTTTTTATATTGAATAACCCTAACGATTTATCGTTTCGAACTGCATGAGCATGCGGTTAGCGAATATCATTCGAGTTTTATAAAATATAGATTCTTCCTCAACGAAAGGATGACACCCACGATGAAACTGTACGTAATTCGTCACGGTGAGACTGACCGCAATAAAGTCAATCGTGTTTTAGGCCGCAGCGATTTGCCCTTAAACACAACCGGGAAATATCAGGCTGACCTTGCAGGAATCAAGCTGGCGAAAACCCATTTTGATGCGATTTTCTCTTCTCCGATGCTTCGTGTAGACCAGACTGCACAGGCAATTCTGAAATATCAGCACCTTCCTGCACCGGTTATTTACGATGACCGGCTGATTGAAATGAACTTTGGAATTTATGAAGGTCGCTTACGTACAGATCCGGAATTCCAGAAAGCGAAACGCAACTTCTTCAGACCGCTCCCAGGCGGCGAATCCTATATGGATGTAGCAACCCGCGTCTATTCCTTCCTTGATGACCTTGCCCGAAAAGAAGGTCAATATGCATGGGAAAACGTGTTAATCGTCACTCATGGCGGAATTGTCCGCATGATTGAAAACTACTTCCATGGTATGGATAACGAAGAATTCGCGACGTTCTTCACGAAAAACTGTGAAGTGCGCACTTATGAATTCTCACAAATCCATCGTGACGATCAAAAACCCATGACAAATCACCAGTTAGCAATACTCCATTCGGAAAAACCGGAACTGTCCTCCGAGCGCTCCAGTCAGGATATCTGTTATGTTTCGGGGCTTTTCCCCAATGGTCCACAACCTAAATGAGAACTTTATCTACAGGTATCCTTGCGCATGTCGATGCCGGCAAGACGACCTGCATTGAGTCCATGCTGCTCGATGCAGGTGTCATCAAAAAAGCCGGCCGTGTCGACCATCAGGATGCCTTTCTTGATTTTGACGCACTGGAGCGTCAGCGCGGCATTACTATTTATTCCAAACAAGCCGGCCTGACCTGGAAAGATACGAAGATCAATCTGATCGATACTCCGGGGCATGCCGACTTTTCGGCGGAAATGGAGCGCACTTTATCGGTACTTGACTGCGCCATCGTGCTGATCAGTGCTCTTGATGGTGTTCAGTCCCACACCCGCACAATCTGGAAATGTCTGCAGACTTATAAAATTCCCGCAATTCTCTTCATTAATAAGATGGATGCCGCTCACATGTCCAAAGAAGAACTGCTTAAAACCCTCTCCGATCATCTTGAATCCAATCTTGTCGATCTTGATGATCCGGACTGGATCGAACAGTTTGCGAGCTGCGATGAAGATCTGATGAATGAGTTTTTCGATACCGGAACTCTCACCGAGGAATCCATGGCCAAAGCGGTTATGGACCGCAAAGCTTTCCCGGTTCTGTTCGGTTCCGCTTTAAAGAATGAGGGGATTAAATCCCTTCTTGATGCGCTAGTACGCTTCACTCTGCCCATTGACTATCCGGAAGAATTCGGAGCGCGGGTGTTTAAAGTCACGAGCGATGACACGTCGGTACCGATCGTCCACCTCAAAATCACCGGGGGATCCTTGAAAGCTAAGGAAGTGATCGGAGAACAGAAAGTCGACCAGATCCGCGTGTACCAGGGCAGCGGCTTTCAGTGTGTTCAGGAAGCTTTGGCGGGCGACATCGTCTCCGTAAAAGGTTTAAAAAACGTGGTTGCCGGCGATGGTCTCGGCTTTGAACAGTCCAGCCATAAAGCACTGTTATCCCCTGCTCTGTACTATGAACTAATTCTGCCTGCCGGATGCGATCCGGTTGTCATGATGGGTTACATGCGGGTGCTGATGATGGAAGATCCGGCACTGCAGGTCGAATTCAATGAAACCACGCAGTCCATCGCGGTTCATCTAATGGGCGCCATTCAGAAAGATGTCCTGAAAAAGAAAATCTTTGAACAGTCCGGCTTCCATGTCGAATTCTCCTCGGGAAAAATCGTCTACAAGGAAACCATTGCCGAACCGGTGATGGGCTACGGTCATTTCGAACCGCTCCGTCACTATGCCGAAGTCCATCTGCTCATTGAACCGATGCCCCGTAACTCCGGACTATCCTTCTCTTCTAAAGTTTCGCGTGATGTTCTCTCGCTTAACTGGCAGCGTCTGATTCTCAGTAGCCTGGCTGAATGGAAAATTCCGGGAATTCTGACCCGATCCCGTTTAACGGACGTGAAGATTACCCTGATGAATGGCCGTGCCCACCAGAAACACACGTCTGGCGGCGACTTCCGCCAGGCCTCACACCGTGCTGTGCGGCAGGGGCTGATGAAAGCCGAAAACATTCTGCTTGAACCGTATTTCCGCTTCACGATTCAGACTCCGTCAGAACACGTTTCCAAAATTCTCTATCTGCTTGAAACGCGCAAGGCAAAAGTGGAAGTGTCTGAACAGTCGATGGGAAATGTTGGAATTAACGGAACCGGGCCCGTCAGAACCTTAATGAACATTCAGGAAGAGCTGGCCAAGAGTTCGAAAGGATCCGCTCATATTGAAATGGAAACGGCTGGTTATGAAGAATGTACCGACAGTGAACAGATCATTGAAGAAATCGGCTACCATGAAGAACTCGACCGTGCCAATCCGAGTGGATCAGTTTTCTGTTCCAATGGCAGCGGCTCAATCGTCGACTGGTATGAAGTGGAAGATCATCTGCACATCCCGATTGATACAGGCGGTTCTTCTTCTGTCATGAGTGTCAATTCCTCCAAGGTCTCTCAGGATGAGCTCAAACGTGTTTTCGCAAATGCGGGCGGTGCCAACCGGAATGCCAAAAAGCAGGCGCCTCAGAAAAAGCGGACAGAACTGTCCCTTGAGCCGTCCTCAGTCAAGGACTTCAGCCATCTTCCCTATTGTCTGATTGTCGATGGCTACAACATGATCTACGGGTGGAGTGATCTTAAGGAGATTGCAAGATCTTCCCTGTTTGCTGCCCGTGAAGAGCTGATTTCAAGGCTCGTCAACTATCAGGGATATAAAGGCTGGTCGATGATCATCGTCTTTGACGGAACGAAAACTCACGGTTCACATGGCTCATCATCAAGAAACGGCTCGTCTTCGATCGTATATACTCCGACTGGTGTGACCGCCGATAGTTACATCGAGAAGAAAGTCCACGATCTGCAGGGCAAGTTCCAGTGTATTGCAGCTACGAGTGATAACCTCATCCAGAATTCTGTCTTCTCCCATGGTGCAAGACGTATTTCTGCCCGCGAACTCGAAGGGCTTGTCAAGTCCGCCAATACTCTTGCCTTCTCTGCTTTAAATGACCTCAAGAAAAAAGGATCGTTCTAGATCCGCTCCTAAATTCAAATTCAGAGTACGAAAAGGCCAGCTGTTCAGGGTGTTCCTGTTCAGCTGGCCTTTTCATTTGGATAGATTATTGATTTGTCTGTAAAACTACTTGGGTTTAGTCAGCGGTTTTAAAACCGAGCTGATTTAAAGCGGCTTCTACATTAGTTCCGTTGCCTTCAAGAACGTTTTCGAAACGGTAAACTTTCAGATCAGCAACATCATATGCGACATAAGCATACTGAGTCAGTGGATCATCGATCATAACAGTCAAATCTTTTCCATCTGTCGCATAGCTGTTTACAGTCTGGAAGGATTCGTTAGTCAGTTCGGAAATCTGATCTGCATAAGCTGCGCCTGCGGAATCTTCTTCTTCATATTCTGTGGCATACACTTCAACGGCACCTTCATCATTTTTTGCGACAAAGAATACAGAACGGTCTTCACCTTTCTGTTCAGTGATTTCAAATCCCTGAGATGTGAGGGCATTTTTAAGGGATTCAAATTCATCCACAGACTCAACTGTGGCTTCACTTACGGATGTGTCTTCGGAAACGGATGATGTAGTTGTGGACTGACCGGCACAGCCTGCTGCAACGAACATAAGCATGGCACCGACCATTGCGATAGCTAATTTTTTCATGATATTTTCACTCCTGATGTACACTATCATTAAACACTGTTTCATAATTTCTTATCCTCAAAGTGCCCATCTTTTTTTCCTTTTTTCTGTTTCTGAAATACGGTCATTCCCTCTTTTTATTCTGTTTCTTAGCCCTATAATAGAAATATTCATCTATTTTTTTGGAAAGGAGATTTTTATGCTTGCATACAGTATTTATGATTCACCGATCGGTAAAATCAAGATCGGAGTCAGAGACGACAGTCTTTTCCTGCTTAATCTGATGCTCAACAGTGATACAACTGAGAATACGATTCTTTCTGAAGAGCAGCCGGAATATCAGATTATCCAGAAAACCCGGGACTGGCTCGATGCCTATTTTGCCGGAAAGAATCCGGAACTTGATTTAAAAATCGAATGGGTCGGCACCGATTATCAGATTGCTGTCTGGAAGGCGCTGCTTGAAATTCCTTATGGTCAGACCGTCTCCTATCAGGATCTTGCTAATAAACTTAAAATTACTCTTGGGCGTGACAATGTTTCCGCGCGTGGTGTCGGTCAGGCAGTCAAACGCAACCCGATTGCGATTTATGCTCCCTGCCACCGTGTGATCGGCTCTAACCACCAGCTTGTCGGCTACTTCTATGGTTTGGATACCAAAAAATACCTTCTTGAACTTGAAGGCGTACCTGTAGAAAACGAATAACAGGAATCTGCCCGCGAAAAACATCTTTTTTAAACTCATCTTGGCTTTTTAGCCGTCAGTACGCTTCGATGCGACTACAATAGAAGTCGACAACACATCACGAAGGAGGAAAAGAATGTTTCGAGTTGGAATGTTAACAAGCGGAGGCGACTGTCAGGCACTCAATGCGACCATGCGCGCCATTTATTTATCCGCGACTCATAATGCGAAAGAACCAATTGAGTTCTATGGATTCCGCGATGGCTACAAAGGGCTGATGTACTCCAAATACACCATGCTACATGCGAGTGACTTTGAAGATATCCTCACCCGTGGCGGAACGATTTTAGGAACAAGCCGTGTTCCGTTCAAGGATCTCGACAAGCCGGATGAATACGGCAAGAACAAAGTGGAAATGATGAAAAAGACTTACCACGAACTAGGACTGGATGTTCTGTTCGTGCTTGGCGGAAACGGGTCAATCAAAACCGCAAACCGTTTAAGCCAGGAAGGGCTGAATATCATCTCGATGCCGAAAACGATTGATAATGACTTATGGGGCACCGATATGACGTTCGGTTTCCAGTCTGCGGTCGATATTGCGACCCGTGCGATTGATGAAATCCATACAACCGCCAGTAGCCACGGCCGTGTTTTCATCGTTGAAATCATGGGTCATAAAACGGGCTGGCTGCCTCTGAATGCCGGTATTGCCGGTGGTGCGGATATTATTCTGCTGCCGGAAATCCCCTATCGTCTTGATTCCATTATTAAGACCGTTCAGCGCAAGAAAACGAACAACCATGGTTCCTTCATGATCCTTGCGGTTGCCGAAGGTGCCATTTCCGTTGAAGACAAGAAGCTGTCGAAAAAAGAATATCGGAACAAGCTGAAAAACTATATCTATCCGTCTGTATCCTACAAACTTGCCGCTGAAATCGAAGAAGCAACCGGCAAGGAAGTTCGCGTCACAATTCCGGGTCACACGCAGCGCGGTGGTATGCCGGATGCCTATGACCGTGTCTTCGCAAGCCGTCTTGGTTCCGAGGGCGGACGTATGGCGTGCAACGGCGAATATGGTTTCATGGTTGCCTACCGCAACCGCGAAATCGTCAAAGTTCCGCTCAGTGAAGCTGCCGGCAAACTGAAACTGGTTGATCCGAATTCAAGCATCATCAAGGAAGCCCGCATGCTCGGTATTTCCTTCGGTGACGAAGATTAAAAATTAAAAACAGATTCAGGCATCTGTACAAATTTCTGCATAAATATCACTTATACTAAAAAGAGAACGACATCCGGACTTTCTGAGTCTGAATGTCATGACTGAGTAAACGAAGCAGATTTTCTGGAAGACAAGTCTGCCCTGATACTCATGAAAGGATCTTACACATGAATAAAATCGATACACTCGCAAATGAAATCCAGAACCTGAACACCAATGCCCGTAAAGCACTTGCCGCTAAAGTTCTGAGTGCACAGGCTGAACGTTTACAGAACAGCTATATTCCTCTTGAAAAAGATCATAGCGAATATGTCCGTGAAGCCCGTACTGACCGTGCAATGAAAGTTGTTGCGATCGGCGCAATCGGTGCCGCTGTTGTCTGCGCAACGGGTTATGTTGTCGCAAAAGTAAACGAAAAAATTGAAGAACAGGCTAAAAAGGAAAAACAAAAACTGCAGGAAGAGCGCAAGGAAATGATCCAGAAGCTTTCCCGCATCAAAGGCAGAGCCTAGCCTGAGAGATTCTGAAATAACCGGCTTTCGAGAAATCGAAAGCTTTTTTTCGTCCTTTCCTGTGGGCGCAGAATAGTTTTTTTAAACTTCAGGAACAATCGCGCTACAATAACTTCCAGTTGAAAATCTGCATAGGACTGGGGGAATTTTATGAACATGATTCGTCTGCAAATCGAAATTCTGTGTTTTCTGATGATCGGCTGGTTTATGGGTAGAAAGAACTATATCAGTAAAGCTACTGCAAATCAGATGAACTTTCTGGTCATGAACCTGATTCTGCCCTGTTCAATCTTTCATTCCTTTCTGATTGAACCGACAGATGAAATCATCCGTTCGACCCTGACGATCTTTGTTCTGTCCTTTTTCATTCAGATCGTAATGATCTTTGTCTCCCATGTCATGTGGGCAAAATACCATGACCCCAAACGCCGGATTAACCTTGAATATGCGACCGTCTCCAACAATTCCGGGACTCTCGGCACAATTATCTCTGAAGCCGCATTCGGTCCGACAGGCGTGCTGTATGCCTCGATTTACGCAATATGGGTCCGCATTGTGATGTGGAGTTTCGGCATCACGATCTATCAATCCGACAAAAAACTGAGCGCCAAAGCCTTGTTTAAGAAAGTCATCTTCCATCCCTGCATGATTGCGATTGAACTCGGGATCCTGTTCATGGTCGGTCAGTATTTCGGTCTGACTCTGCCCCTTGTGGTCGATGAGACAATTGCTTCTCTTAGCCGATGCAACACTGTTCTGATCATGCTGATCATCGGGGTGATTCTTTCTCAGATTTCGATTCGTGATGTCTTTCAGAAAGATGTCCTTTTCTACTGTCTGATCCGTCTGATTCTGATTCCGCTTGCGCTAGGACTGATTCTGATGGCATGCGGTATTCAGGGACTGCCATTAATGGTCTGCGTGCTGGAAAGTGCCATGCCCGCTCCGGCAACCATGGCGATGCTTTCTCAGAAATACGATGTCGATGAGCAGTTTGCGAGCGAACTGATCTTTATGTCCACGCTGCTTTCCATGGTGACTCTTCCTTTATGGACGGTCATTCTCAATACACCGTTATTTGCCTGAAAAAAAGCTGAACCGCGTATCGTGCAGATCAGCTTTTTTGTTTAAGTTTATGCATTGAGCGTGTGATCTTCTGTCTGATTAATCCCGATCCTTACGGGTGAACAGGACATGACGGTAGGAATAACCGTTTTCTTCGATCACATCGAGTTCTTCCGCTTCAAACTCTTCGTCATTCCATTCGGGAAACCAGGTATCCGCCTCAAATTCATCATCAATCAGGGTTAAATACATCCCATCGCACTCATCCGCAAACTGTTTATAGACGGATCCGCCGCCAATGACGAAAATCGTCTCATCACAGTCTTTATACGCGTCTTTAAACGCTTCAATGGAAGGAAAAACTTCAAGGTTTTCCTGTTCTTCCATACCGCTGCGGGTAATGACAATATGCTTGCGTCCCGGCAGCAGTCCCGGCAGACTTTCAAATGTCTTCCGTCCCATGACCATCGTATGTCCAGCCGTGGTTTTGCGGAAGAAGCGTAAATCTTCTTTCAGTGCTCTCTGCCAGGGCATATCCCCGTTCAGGCCTAATTCGCGATTCTTTCCGATCGCCGCAATCATGAATAGTTTCATTACTGTGAAATCGGCATACTGATTTTTCCCATATGCCGGTACCCTTCTAGACGGATATCTTTCAGTTCCTTAGAGTGGTCGAACTGATAGAAATCATCAATTTCAGGATTGAGCCATAAAGTCGGTGCTTCAAAGGAGCCGTTTTCATGCCAGCGATCGAGCTGTTCTTGAATGCCGCCGATCTGATTGACGTAGATATGGGCATCCTTGATGGACCAGTCGAGTGTACCGACTTCAAGATGGCAGACCTGTGCGATCATTTTCATTAATACAGCATACTGGGTGACATTGAACGGTAGTCCGAGCGGCACATCGCATGAGCGCTGGTGAACCCAGAGGTTCAGCTTGCCATCGGTAATATCCCATTCACTGCTCCAGACACAGCTTGGCAGTACAGCAGTTTCCATTTCCGCTTCCTGCCACAGTGAAACAACCCGTCTTCTGTCTTCCGGCGTTTCTTTTAAAGACTGGATGAGCCGGTCGATTAAATGGTACTTGGATACGACATAACCGTATGCAGTACCGATTGTATGAGCCATTGAGGGATCGAAATGACGCAGAACCTTACCGGTTTTGATGTCTTTCCAGTCGCCATTTTCGTCGATTTCCCATTCGTCCCAAATGTGGACATTGCGTTCCTGCAGCCAGCGAACATCATTGCTCTGAGCCTGATAAATCCACAGCATTTCCAGTACAGCCTGACGGATAAACAGCTGTTTAGTGGTCAGGATCGGAAATTCCTCGCCGACATTGAGTGTGAAGTGGGTGCTTGGAATCTTGATGGTATCCACACCGGTCCGGTTATGGACTCGGGTACCTTCATTTAGAATTTTTTCGCATAAAGAGCAGTAAATATCATCCCATTTTGCCATGTATCTTATTTCTCCACTTTATCCTGCTGATTAGGCAGAATGACTTCGTTGATGTAGTGGGCAATCGCATCTTCGTCGTTGGTATATTCACTGACAACATTGCAGATGGCTTTTACAGAAGGCAGAGCGTTGCCCATCGCAACACCGGTTCCTGCTGTCATCAGCATTTCCACATCGTTATTTTCATCGCCGAATGCAACAACGTTTTCCAGTTTCAGACCGAAGTGGTCGCAGACTTTGTATAATCCGTAACCTTTGTTGATGTCCGGATCGACGAATTCAAACAGGATATCACTTGTCGAGAAGCAGGTTACACCCGGTAAATGGATGGATGCACCGATTTCCTTGACTCTTGGCTGTTCTTCAGGAGTGGAGCGGATAACCAGCTTGTTGACATTGTGGTCTTCCAGGAATTCCTCTAAATCCACGATGATTTCCTTTTCACCGTATAATTCTGCGTTTGCGAGTGTTTCCGGAGTGGAATACTGAACATAACGGTTGTTTCCGACCATGACTTCAAAGTGCAGAGTCGGCATTTCCTTGTAGGCTTCGATGATTTTCCAGATCAGGTGACCCGGAATAATCGAATAAGTTTCTTTTTCCTTGCGGCGTACGTCGTAGAGAACACCGCCGTTCATTCCGATTAAAAAGCTGATCGAATCCTGGATGCCCCATCCTTCACAGAGGATCAGGCCGCTTTCTACCGGACGGCCGGATACGATACCAAATTGAATTCCGTGCTCTTTCAGTTTGCGGATCGCCTTTTTCGTTTCTTCGCTGACTTTCTTTTCGCTTGTTAACAACGTGCCGTCTAAATCGACCGCAACTAATGTTGTAATCGGACGTTTATTGTCTTTCATTGACTATTCTCCTTGTTTCCATTCATTCACATTCATCACTAATAATGCACGAAATCTGCTTTTTATTCTATAGGGGATGAATCATTCTTCTTCCTTATCAGAGACTCCTCGGTTTTTTCGAGCAGTTCTTCTACCTGATTTCGTACCTGCTGATCTTCAATCCGGTTCTGTTCAAGCATGTCGGCTAACGGCTTTTTCCAGTATCCGGCCTCGAGGATCTGTCTTGCCGAATCCGCAAAATTCAGATCAAAAACAAAGCCGAGAAACGAAACCCACATATCGAGAGCTGTCCTCCGGTCTGAGCGGACCACGCTTTTTTTCTGCATGATCGAATCATAGACTACCGGGGTAATCAGAGATGAAGTCACCACATCTAATCCCTGACCGCATGTATCGATTGGATCCTGCGTTGCCGCAACCCGGAAAATATCGATTTTATCCGCATCGCGTACGATCTGATCGAGTGTTCTCTGAAAACCGGTATGTTCTTCCGGAATTGCGAGCATGCTGTGAACCCGGACAGCCTGAATGATCTGTTTCTGCTCTTCTAAGCTGAAATCTTTTTCGAGAATCTTTTCGTCCTCAAGAATGGACGCGCCAAGTGCGGCATGATCGACGCTTTTCGCATCAAAGAACGTATGATAGCGGCGGACTTGTTCAAACCGTCCGATATCATGAAACAGGGCAGCCACGTGTGCGAGTTCTTTCTGGCGGTCATTCAGAGGCAGACTTGCCGCAATCTGGTCGGCGCCCTGTACCACATAATCAGTATGTTCTATTTTCAGGGCGATCTTCGGATCAGCGGGATCATAAGGTTCTACATACTGATCAAAGAATTCTTCCTGCTTCGTTTTCATCTTCTCCATGTTTTTCCTTCTTTATTGAATGTTCAACGGTTATTCTGCTTTATCTTATCCTGTTTATACGCATTCCGGTTCTTTTTTGTCCTGTGCGCTTTCTTATCCCGTATTAGCGGTACACTTATTCCGGTCATATGCGCCTGTTCTGCGAAATCTTCGAAATAAAAACTCATGGTGCTCAGACTTCCTGATTCCATGAGTTCTGTTCAGTTTAATAATTGAGCAGCGTTATTTCCAGGTCGAATTTGAAGTTTCCGATTAGTCATCCCATTCCGGAACATCAAATTCACTGCCGGATTCAAGTTTGTGGCTTTCGATCATCTGCATCAGCTGACCGACGGTTTCATTAAAGCGCTCAGAATGTTCGAACCGATCAAGATCACATTCGTTATGCAGGCTGACGTAAGTTTTTTCCGGCTGATCGATGCGGGCATGGAAAATATCATTGGAGACCTCTTCGAGATTGCCGTCATGATCGAATTCAAAGATAAATGTTTCACCGGTGATTTCATCGAGTCCGAGAACAGTCTGTGTCTGTCCTTCATCTTCGGAGACAATCGTCCATTTTGCTTTGGACTGGTATTCTTCAAGATCTTTTACTGTTGCGGTTAAGGAATAGCCTTCTGCAGTTTCTTTGAGATCAAAGCTGTAGAGCGAAGCTTTTTCGAGCGGATTGACACTGCGCAGATAACCGCAGTTGATGATGTTTTCCTTCAGGAATGCCGGACCGAATGAATCTTTTGTGTAAGTATCCTCGCTAACATCTGTAATCGTACCTTCATCAAAATGGGCATTCACATTGTTCAGTAAAGCTTTTGCGACAACGGAAAAGTTACTGCCGACTTTAGCAAAAAGGCCATAACAGTTGAGTAAAGCAGCCGGTTCATCTTCATCAAAATCCATTCGGCTTGCCGCAAGAATGGTCTGATCCCCGATCACCATGGCACTGTGCCGTTCGTTTTCTTCAAGAAGATTGCCACGGATAAATCCGGACGGATCATCTGAGGAATAGTGAAAGAGTTCCCCTTCACTGTCGATTTCAATTTTTCCTTTTGCCGAATCAATCGTCTGTTTAAGAATCTGTGTCCAGACTTTATAAGCCTCTTCATCATCGCCGCTCTTATTCATGAGCGAATCAAGCAGCGGCGCTGCGACCGTGTGGGTAGAATCCGCTGATCCGGAAGAAGTCTGAGAGGACGGAATTGCGGAAGAACCTGATTCCGGTTTTGCCGAAGAAGAAGGAGTGCCGGAGTTCTGGCATCCCGCAAATAAACTTGCGCCAAGCAACAGGACAAGTGAGTTTCTAAACTGTTTTTTCATTTTAAAACCTGCTTTCACAATTATGCATGATGGGGGCAGTCATGATTATGATCGAAAATCAAACCCGAAAGCCGGAGCATACATCATGTGTCCTGTTTTCGGGGGGATTTGTTCTTGATGCTTCTATTATACGGCATAGAAAAAGGTAAATGCTCCTTGTCACACCTGAACATTTACCTTTTATTTTCTAAACAGATTCTATTTGTGCTTTCTTCAGCTTTATTCCTTTTATTCGAATGGAATGAGATACAGCGAACCATCCATTCCGCTCATGCCGATCCCGTAACAGTATGTGCAGCCATCCGCATCCACATAGCTGATCGCATGAGTGGGCGAATCACCCGGAAATGTAGTCTGTATAAACAGCGGCTTCTCAGAATCTACATACGGACTCTGATACTGGGTTTGTTCCGTATAGGAAAATGTGCCGTCCTCATTATAATCCGTAATTGTGATCGCCAGATATTTAAAATTAGTGACCGGCCGTTTTGCCTGCAGATAAAGAAACAGTGAGTAGTCACCTGCATCCTCACAGAAATACTCATAGCTGAGAATGTAATCTGGAATTTCATAATACTGATCCAGTTCAAATGCTTCACCTTCGACTTGAACCTGGGGAGTACGAGCCGTCTTACTCTCCGTACTGGATTCGCTGTGCAGATTTACCATCGTGTCCTGATCAGAAGAGCTGTCCAGATGTATTTTCGAATCGGATGTATTCTCTGATGTTTTTTTAGACTCTGTCGCTGCCTCTGTTTTTTGCGCGCTGGTCAGCGATGTTTTTTCTGATGATGACTGAGGGTTAACGCAGCCACTCGACAGGACCAGTCCGTTCAGTACGACTATCGCAAAAATAAGCTGTCCGGATTTATGTTTCATTCTTTTTTCCTTACTGTGTTTACTGGTTGTGCCTATTCCACTTCAATGTAATCAGGCATCGATTCACCGTTTTTGATTTTCGGTAAGTACCAGTCTTCATAGTATTCCGGCAGGTAGTTTTCTCCGGCATCCCGGATATCTTCCCATTCCATTCCCCACGGACGCAGAACAATCCAGTAATTTAAGCCGCCTTCATCTTCCGGGTCGTCATAGGTACCGTCAATGCAGATGGCATGATAATAGTCGCTTACAGCACTTGCGCCCGGATCAACGATCCAGTCAGCATGGTTCAGATCGGCATCAATGAAAGTGCCGCTTTCGCTCATGAATGCCCCGTCTTCCGTAGTACCCGGACCAAAGGTAATTTCGCATTCAGCCAGATTCACTTCATCACTGAAGATTTCATCCCAGATCACAATTGTGCCCGTATCGTCTTTTCGTCTTGTGATCTTCGCCAGACAGTCAAATTGTATTCCGTCCATGCCTTCCCAGCTTCCCCATGAGGAAGTAATGTACCATGTTCCGTACCAGTCACCGCTCCAGAAGTCATCTTCATACGTACCTGCTTCAATGACCGGTGTTTTCGATTTTTCTGAAGACTCGGAAGAGTCTGAATGTTTTTTACCGCCAGTGATTGTGGTATTGGATTTTTTCTCACCATCTGTTTTAGATGTCTCAGAAGCGGATGATTTGGCAGGCTCGCCTTCTTTTTTCGCAAAGACAATTTCATCACCGTCCATCGTCAGAGTCAGTTTTCCGTCACTGTATTTGTACGGATAGGATTCGCCATCGGCAGTAATTTTGCCATTGCCCCATTTAATCTCTTCATCTTCACCATCTAACGCGATTGATCCGGTTCCGCCTTCTTTCAGTTCAAGGGTAAAGAGCTCATCCAAACCGAACAACACCAGGGCTTCATGTTCGACTTTTTCACCGTCGGATATTATTTCATAGACTGTATAGGTTCCGATTTCTTCTGCTTTTTTGCCTGAACTGCCGCCGCAGGCAGTCATGACAACTGCCATCGTCATGGCAAGAAAAACAGAGATAAATCTCTTCATTGTGCTTTTCATGCTGATTCTCCTTTTGATTCGATCTTATGCAAAACATGATGCTTTCCTAATTTCATACTAGCCGGACTTCTGGGTTCTTTTCCCCGTCCGAAAGTGTAGCTTTGCGCTCAAATCCCGTCTCATGAAAAGATGGAATCCGTACCGCAGGAAATAAAAAGGGACAGATGCCATAGGGATTTCTTTGCGGCATCTGTCCTGAACGGTATATGTGTTTATTTCTTATTTTTTGCAGGAACTGCACTTTCCATTTCTTCATCCGGTGCGTCTTCAATTTCTGTTTTTTCAGAAGACTCGCCAGAATTCTTCTTCTCGTCTTTGTCTTTATCTTTGTCCTGATCTTTGGTTTTATCCTTATCCTGACTCGTTTCTTTATCTTTATCAGGTTGATCAGACTTTTCTTCGCACGACTTATGGCTCTTAGCAGTCGTACCGTCCATGTTTTCTTTCATCCACTGATAAGTCTGTTCGGAGACATATTTCATGATTGCGGTGGAGTTGGGATAATCGACAATATCGGTAGACATCAGCGTCAGAATATAGACTCCGTCATCCATCCAGACCATCAGACTGTCATTCTGCGTATCATCGAGCCATCCAGCTTTATTTCCCGTGGTGACACCCTTTGGAATTCCGGCAAGCAGTCTGCCCGGAACTGCCTGTTGCTTGATGAGTTTTTCCATCTCTGCCGAATGAGTCAGCTTGCGCTGGTAGATATCCTGCAGAATTTTTCCGGAATCTTTAACACTGGTAAAATTCCCATACCCTCTGTTTTCCATCCTAGTCTGAGTATAGCCGTGCTGCTTGCACCATTTCGTCAGAACTTCGACACCTTTCGCATAGTTGCCATTACCGAGAATTTCAGTGAGGTATTTCCAGCTTTCATTATTGCTGACGGTGATCATCGCATGCAGATGCTGATCAATCACAGACTTGCCGTACTGTTTTGTGTAGGTTTCATAATCTTCATAAATCGCACCCATCACAAACAGTTTCATGACACTTGCCGACTGCTGAACACCATTATTCCACAGATATTCTTCATTCGAATCCGGTATGCGCAGTGCGAGTGAATACGTTTCGCCCTTTTTCTGATGACTCAGAATGTAGCTGCTTAAACGGTCAAACAGTTTTTGCGCATCCTGTTTGAGCTTTCCGGTTTCTTCATCAAAATCAAGCAGACGGCCGTTGAGTTCAATCGTTCCATAATAGCGTTTTCCCTGCTCATCATAGTAATAAGCCGAACGATCGGTACCGTAGCGAACCATTTTACCGATAACCATATGTCCGTCAAACGGATCGAAGTAGTAAATGTCTTCCTCGATTGTCTGTTCGCCTTTTGCCATGCTTCCGTCCTCTAAATACAGACGGCAGCAGTTTTCAGGAAGCAATTCCCCGGTCTGAGCCAGACTTGCCGCATCAACAAAACCGGTGCTCATTTTACCTTTCGCTGAAGGATCGAAAAGCAGCGACTGGGTTCGCAGTTTCAGGGTTCCGACGATCTGATTGGCATTACTGTCATAGGCTTTGAGATAGTTCCTGTTTTTCTCCTGACTGACCACTAAATCTTCATAAGGCACAACCTTAAAGGCAACCCCCTGATTTTTCCAGCCAAGTTTGATTAATGCATCTTTTTCTTCCTGATCCGGTGTCAGCTGAATCCGTTTTGTCTTTGGATTCTGCAGCTGCCAGACTTCCTGACCATCGAGAGCACTGGCATAGAGAATCGTGTCATCCTGTTTCCAGCCTTCTTTTTTGAGTTTTTCCATTTCTTTTTTATCCGAACTGTAACGGTGAAGACCAGTCGATTTCTGATAGAAGCGGTAGACCGGAACGCCGTTTTTGACGGAAGCACCGAAAATAATGCCTTCATTGCGCCATCCTGCTTTCTGCAGTTCGGCGATCTCTTTTGAATCGGTGGAAAGCAGCTGTTCACCGGTATTCGGATTATAGAGCGAGCTGACCGGATCACTTTCCATTTCCGGTCTGATTTTCTGAAGTTTGTCACGAATCGTTTTCAGAGTCGTCTCATCAAGATCTTCAAGCTGCCCAACAAGCGGATACAGTTTTGATTCTTTAGAAAGACGATGTTTTGTCTGCAGTTCTTCAATTCCCTGTAAAACGAGGTCCATCTCTTTAGCACCGAGATCTTTTGCGAGTGTCTTTTCATTCAGCTCGGGAACATATTTTACAATCTGTTCTTCACTGAGCGTAACGGCACGAACCGGATAGTCGCCGGCAAAATCCGGTTTAACAGTCTCTGATTTCTGTTCGTCACTCGTTTCCGTCAGATTCGTTTCGGTAGACATGATTTTTTGTTCATGATCTGAGGAAAGTGGCTTGATGCCGAAATTATTACAGTCGGCAATCGAACAGAGGGCGATTACAGCGACCGCCCCGCTTAAGGCATACTTGTTAAACCTGTGTTTTTTTTCCTTTTTCTGTGTGGAGGAGGCAGATGGGTTTTCATCTGTTTTTTCTGTTTCCGGGCTGAGACGTTTCATCCTGATCGCATCTTCTTTCTTTATTTTCCTGTACAAGGATAGCCTTTTTTATATCTGCAGGAAAGTTTCCGTTGAATTCAGACTATAAAATACCGATTTTCAAGGCGAAATAAACCGGATGTTCCGGAAAAAAAGAGCTTGCAGGGATGAATCCGCAAGCTCTTGATTTGTATTGTTCTATCTTTGTTTTCTGATTTATTTTATTGCCCGAAGGAATGCTTCGTTGAATTTCAGTGCACTGTAAACATCTGCTTTGGAAGACAGTTCGAATGGTGCATGCATGTTCATTAATGCGACACCGCAGTCGATGACTTCCATTCCGTATTTGGCAAGGATATAAGCGATCGTTCCGCCACCGCCCTGGTTGACTTTACCGAGTTCACCGGTCTGCCAGATGACATTGGCATCAGTGGCCATACGGCGCAGTTTGGAGATGTATTCCGCACTAGCATCGTTGGATCCGGCTTTACCGCGGCTGCCGACATATTTGGACAGGCAGACCCCATAACCGAATTCAGCAGCGTTGTCATGCGGAGAACTTGCTTCGGCATAGTTCGGATCGTGAGCAGCAGATACATCGCAGGAGAGCATGCAGGAATTCTGCAGAGCACGGCGTACGTTCAGTTCGCTGTACTGACCAAGGCAGTTCATCAGTTCGGCAACCATGTTTTCAAAGAAGTAGGACTGCATACCGGTTGCACCGATGGAGCCGACTTCTTCTTTATCGACTAAGAGGCACGCACTTGTGCGCTCTACTTCCTCATCGGAAGTATTGAGCTGTGCTAACAGAGATGTATAGGCGCAGATGCGGTCATCCTGACCATAGCCGAGAATCATGGACTGGTCAAAACCGCATGTTCTTGCTTTTCCGGCAGGAACTAATTCGAGTTCAGCGGAGATGAAATCTTCTTCATCGATATCGTAGCGTTTTTTGAGCAGGCTGAGGATATGGGCTTTAACCGCATCTTTTGTTTCATCTTTAGCCGGGATGGAACCGAATGTGACATCGAGATTTTCTCCTTCAATCACCTGGCTGGCCGGTTTTTCCATGCGTTCATGGGATAAGTGAACGAGCAGGTCGGTAATGACGAAAACTTCATCATCTTCATGATCGCCGATCGCAATTTTTACCTGACGGCCATCGCTTAAATAAACGACACCATATAAAGCAAGAGGGAGAGTCACCCACTGATACGCTTTAATACCGCCATAGTAGTGAGTATCTAATAAGCAGATGCCGTCTTTTTCAAATAATGGGTGCTGTTTTAAATCGAGACGCGGGGAGTCGATATGGGCGCCGAGAATATTCATTCCTTCGGCAAGCGGTTTTGTGCCGACATGGAATAAGACAACGGCTTTACCGCCCATGTTGTAGTAGACTTTATCACCGGCTTTTAACGGTTTATTCCCTTTGATGTAGGTATTGATATCTTCGTATCCGTACTGTGTTGCTAAAGCAATGGATTCTTCCACAGCAAGACGTTCAGTCTTGGCCGCAGAGATAAATTTCATATAGCCATCTGCAACGGACATGATTTCCTCTTTCTGTTCATCTGTGCTTTCGAGCCAGATATTCTTTTTCTCACTCATGTGCATCCTCCATTTTCTGTACTAATTTTTTGGACAGCTCCAGTTTGGACGGGTCGGAATTTTCGATCTTCAGACTGCCGTCCGGGTCGGGGTTGAGTAGGTTTTTCTGATCTAACAGAAAGCGGACCCGGTTGACTGTACCTTCATTGCCATCAATCAGCTGCACCCCATCGGGAATGAGCTTTTGAAGGCGTTCTTTATAGAACAGAAAGTGTGTACAGCCAAGAACGATAAATTCAGCATTCAAACTCTTTGAAAGATAGTCTTTTAAGACTGTATCCACGAGCTCTGTATTATCGAGCTGGTCATGTTCGACAAGTTCGACGAGTTTCGGACAGCCGATCCGGATGATGTTATGATCCTTTTCAAACCGTTCCATCAGGTGGATGAACTTTTCTTCCTTAAGAGTCAGTTCCGTTGCCCATACCGCAATGGTCGACGGGGTTTTCATATTGGCAGCCGGTTTTAAAGCTGGTTCCATGCCGATAATATCAAGATCATGATAATGCTCACGCAGTGCCTTTGCGGCTACACTCGTCGCGGTATTGCAGGCAATGACGATTGCCTTAACACCTTTTTTTCTTAAGTGCTCGGCAATTTCAAAGCTGTAGTCCCGGACAACCTGTTTAGGCTTCGTGCCATACGGATTGCGGGCCGAATCACCAAAGTAAATAATATTTTCATTCGGGAGCATTTTCTGCAGTGTAGCGACGACGCTTAAACCGCCTAAACCTGAGTCGAATACTCCGATCGGATCGTTCGCTTTCATGTATATCACCTCTGATCAATATACAACAACTTGGACTGTTTCGTTTAAATTTGGCGTTCATTCCATTAAAAAAGACCCCAGCAGGGGTCTTTCATAACCTCTTCAAACCTTGAGAATAATGATCACATTTTTCGGGCAGTATTTCCGCCATTTCATAGATCGCTTTGCATTGAAAAATGTAGGTGAGATCAGACTTCATCTGGAAAATCCTCGATTCTCCTTTTAGACCGCCTTAGTGTTGAGAGGTTTTTGATTACTTCTTTGCGCCCTTAATTTATCACAGATTTCAGGAATATAAATCATAATTCAGTACATTGGCTTCCTTGGTATTTAAAACGGCCATCTTGGTCATTGACCTGCTTTTTTCCTTAAAAAAGCGGGATGTCAAAGAACCTGACTTTTCCTGACATCCCGTATATCTAATGTTCATTCAATTCATCGGGGTTTTCCGGATTTTCTTCTGGATCCGAAACATCCTGTTTGTGTTCTTCAGGTTTTGCTTTGTCGTGTGGTGCCTGAGCAGAGGTGCGGACAAGCTCGATCAGATCCTCTTCTTCCATTTTCTCATCCGGTTTAGCAGGATGGATAGCGTTTGCGGTATCGTCCGCAAGCAGCTGACTCGCTTTGGCGAGTGCTTCCTTTTCCATCCGTTCAAGTTCGGTAATGGAAGATTTTAAGGAAGCTTTGCGCAGAATATCCGTTTCGGTCAGATACTCTCTTTGCTGCTGAAGACGGCGCTGGTGTAGTTCACGGATCGCATCCGCTGAAGCATCGACTTCAAAAGCCGGATTAGCTGCCGGGCTTTCATTCTCAGTTACGATCATTTCGACATCAGCTGCAGAAGGAGGACTTTCAAAGTCATCTTCTGGCAGCGGTACAACCGTAATGTCTTCATTTACAGGCATTGGAAAAGAATCATCCGATGCATTGCCATCTGAAAGCACGTCTGTCGTTTTCTCTTCATCCGTTTCGTCCTTGAGAACCGGAAGTGGCGGAGTCGGTATCGAAGGAGGAGTAACCGTTGCGGCTTTTAAGACAGGTTCTTCAGTCACCGCCGGAGCTTTTGGTCCCGGTACGGAAGGGGCAGAAGCAGCAGGTTGTGCCGGACTGGGCTGTGCGACTTCCTTTTCAAATTTCTCATCATCCGCAATCGGCAGTTCCGGAATTTTCGGAACTTCGAAAGTGATGGAGGCTTTAAACAGATCGCCATCGGTCTGGACCACAAACGTTCCGTTCTGAATCTCGACGAAGCTTTTGACGATCGCAAGACCTAAACCGCTTCCCTTTTCATGACGACTCGCATCACCACGAGTGAACCGTTCCACAATTGATTCCGGTGTAAAGTTCATCTCTGTACTGGAGATGTTTTTAAACGTCAAATTGTAAAGACCGTCTTTTTCATACAGGTCCACGAAGACACGGGTGTCATGCAGTGAGTATTTCTGGATATTGGAGAACAGGTTTTCAATAATACGCACTGTTTTACCCGGGTCAAGATGGAGAATCGTATTCGGGCGCAGGTTCATGATGAGTTTGAGACTCTTCGTTTCAAACTGATCCGTCCATTCTGCAGCAACCTGCATCACGAGTTCGGCAAGATCGATATCCATCGGTTCAAGAACGATATCACCGCTTGTTGCACGGGCAACATCGAACAGGTCGGTAATCAGATCCGTCAGACGCATAGAATAACCGTTCAGACGTTTGGCATATTCGTGAATATCTTCCATATCATCCGATAATGAAATCAGTTCGGCATAACTCTGAATTCCCGCAACAGGTGTTTTTAAGTCATGTGAAACATTTGAAATCAGCTGTGTTTTGGAAATCTGACTCGCAAGACCTTCCTTTACAGCTTCCTGACAGCTATTGGATGTTTCAACTAGCAGATCATATAAGGGCTGATAGAGTCCGATATCCTCTTTTTCGAGTTCCGTAAATTTTCCGGATGCCAGTTTTTCGCTCGCTTTATAGACTTTCTGATAGCTGTGATTCATCATCTGGTAAACGCTCCATAAAAAGGAGTCGACCACAATCGTCCCAAAGATAAATCCCAGAATCAGACCAACAGAGTTAAAGACGATACCCAGAGCAGCCATCAGAGCACAGATAATGACCATCAGAATGCTGGAGATGACAAAGATCTGGAAAATTCCGTTGTTGTTATGCGAGGAGCTCATCACTTCCGCAAGATGAATCCGGCTGTTCTTCAGCAGCGAAGACACTAGTGTATCTTCCCTGAAGTACCGGGTAATGCCCTCGGTAAAAATCGATTTGATATAGAGCAGAGCAAGCGTGATCAGGGAATAGACCAAAAACCACATGAACAGCACACTGCTGAAAGCGACAAAATCTGCCTGCATCATGCTCAGACCAAAACTCTGGAGCAGCTGCTTCAATGTACCGCTTGCTTTATAGACACACAAGGCATACAGAATGGTCGACATTCCATAAATGGTCACACTCATGATCAGCCATGAAAACAATGCTTTCGTATTACGCAGATGGGTCAGCATGAAAGAGTCTTTTTCATACTTCCATTTGACCACAATGACGATCAGCGCAATAATGCCGCTGCCGGCAAGCAGGGCGAAGAAGAAATTGCGCGAATCCATGTTTTCACATGCCCTGGCGATCACTCCGCCGTTTGCCTTGATCGTCGACGGGATATAGTAGCGTATGGAAAAGTCGTTCGGCAGAGTATACGAATACGTATATTCTGAACCTTTCTGAGAACTTAAGCGTTTGGATGGGACGATCGTCGGATTCACGAGAATGGTCTGAAGTGCATCAAACGACTGGGAAGGATAAATTGTGCCCTGGTAGGAAATTTTGCCGTTGGTTTTACGGATTGTGTAATCGAGCGCACCGGTTTCGAGATCGTAGGAATCTTTCCAGTTGTGCGTATACTCATGGTCCGTTCCGTCCACCCGCATATGAATCACCCAGGCAAGGTTGCTGTCCTTGGAAAGCTGATCGCCGTTCAGACGGATCTGGGCAGTCAGAGTTTCCGTAATATAATCCTCAACTTCCTGCGGCGTATTCTCTTCGATATTTAACCATTGTGCCTGCGGATCAAGACTTTTCAAACGCGAAATTGCATTCTGTTCTAAAGCAGAGCGGAATGTATCCGCCATATACAGCCGCTGCGAATTCTGCGAGATCACAATCCGTCCGGTTATCTGACTGGCAAGAACCGATAGCACAACGATTAGTACAACGAGAAAGCAGGTAAACCAGAAGCTTACTCGTTTTTTCATTGATCCGTTTCGCGGCGCAGTTTATAACCTAAGCCCCAGACGACTTGAAGGTAGACTGGCTTCTTCGGGTTTTCTTCAATTTTTTCTCTGAGTTTACGGATGTGTACAGTGATCGTTTCCGTTGAAATCGCATCTTCTTTCCAGATCGATTCATAGATTTCAGCTGCCGAGAACACTCGTCCCGGATGACGCATCAGTAATTCGAGAATCATGAATTCTTTCGGTGTTAAATGAACCGGCTTACCATCCACACGGACTTCCTTGGTCACGGAGTTCAGTTCTAGACCGCGGTTGACGAGAATATCGTTATTCTTTTCGGTTCCGCCGGTCGTTTTCATTTCCAGATAGCGGTCATAGCGGCGCAATGCGGCATTGACACGGGCTAATAATTCCATGGATGAGAAGGGCTTAGTTAAATAGTCATCAGCTCCCATGGTCAGACCGTTGATTTTATCGACTTCTTCCGAGCGGGCGGAGAGAATGATGATCGGGAAATCGTAAGTCTTACGAACTTCCTGAATCATGGTCAGACCATCCATAACCGGCATCATTAAATCAACAATGGCAAGATGGACTTTATTACCAGCTTTTGCGAGCTGCTTTAATCCTTCTTTTCCGTTTTCGGCAAGTAAGGTCTGGTACTGCTGGCTTTTTAGGTAAATATTGACTGCTTCGCGAAGACCCTGATCGTCTTCGACAACAAGAATCGTATGTTCCATGATACTATCCTTTCTTTCTTATCTCACGGATCGGTTAGCGATCCGGATTTCTGTCTCTACTCTCTGGCATTAGTTTTTGCCATACCGTTTTCATTCTATCATGCTCAACTTCAGATTGGGTTTTATCCATGAGTCAATCACGATAACGTAAGATTGGCTTTTCTGATTTTCGGCACAAAGAAGCCCCTGGCTTACCTGAAAGGTTTACACCAGGGGCATTGGGGTCCGGATTGTACTCGGATAAAGTTCGCGTTCTGTATTTTCACTAGTGTATCCTGCTTGAATACTGCGGACCATCAGACTTGTCGTCCGGCGGTTGCGGGCTTCAACACGCTGTTTAAAATGACGGCGTTCTTTATGTTCTTTCCAGAAACGGAACTGGAAGGCTGCATCGCGGTTAGCCTGAAAGGTCATGTTGATGATCGTGATGACACCGAGAATCAGGCACTGGTTCACGATGTTGCGCGGCTGGAAGATCGCAAACAGAATCCATCCGAGCGCAAAGAACCAGCGTACGGCATTCATTCTGAAACCCGGCTGAGTCAGAATCAGGACGCTAACTAATGCGGTCCCATTCAAAGCCAGATAAATCAGGACATCATCCATTCCGGTAACCGGCATGAAATATCTTGTAGCCAATAAGGATCCAGAGTAAGCCACGAATAAAAAAAACATTTCCCTTTTATTTCGGGCAAATAAAATTAAAAAGGAGCTGATGCATACTGCAATCCATTCAATCAGAACGGGCTGTAATGGAAGAATGAATAGATAAATCGACGCGACACCAGTCGCAATCCAGCATGCGATGTTAAAGAATGTCTGTTTCATATGTATCACCTTGTCTTCAAGTGTAAAAAACAAAATTTAAGTTCTCCGTCGGAAAAACGGAATAATTTCGAACTTTTTATACACTTATCTTATTCTGTTCAAAACAATACAATTTGGTAATATAATTCATCTCTTTGTATTTGTTTTCTCTTCATATTTCTTAATATATCTCATTTATTTAAAAAATAAATTTTAATGCCCTCTTAATATTCTTTCATGATTTTTCACTATATCTTCTGAATTGCCTCCCATTCTTACAATCCTGTCAGGTTACAAAGATTGTCCTTACCATCATTACAGAACAAATAAAAACCTTCCCACCTCGCACATTCCAGATGCGTAGATGAGAAGGTTACTGAATTCAAGCGATCAATTATATGAATGATTATTTTCTCTACTGCCGCCAAGCCTGTACAGACTCTCGAGCAGGCTCTTCTTTTTCCAGAAGTCGTCTGTAGGTCAGATCCATGCCGATTGCGCCAAGAGGTGCGGTCAGTAAAATTGCCAGTACGGAAACAGACAGAACGATCTGACCGCAAGGCAACCCCATGCTTAATGGAACGGAACCGATCGCAGCCTGAACGGTAGCTTTCGGTAAATAGGCAATAACGCAGAACAGTCTTTCCTTCCAGTTCAGAGCGGTTCCGCTCACACAGAGCACAACCCCAACTGAACGGACAAGGAGAGCGACAAAAATCATGACTACTGCCATTGCGCCGGCACTCATTGTATAACGGATATCCACTGCTGCTCCGACAAGGACGAATAACCAGACTTCAGCCGCAAGCCATAACTTACCGAATTTGGCGGAAAGTCTTGTGGTCACAACTGTAGGACTATTGATTTTAATCATGCAAGCCATACTTGTTACAGCCAGTAATCCCGAAACAGAGACGATACCTTTTAACCTTGTTTCCACTGCCATTAAAAGGAAGGCGATCGCCATAATCAGAATCACTTTCGTACTGTTGCGGATCGTATGATGATGGTCATGTGCAAATTCAAAAGCTCTGCTCATGCAGTAGCCGACGACCGCACCGAGAATAACTCCGAGCACAATGGAAACCGGAATGTTCACAAAGTCCATGATATTCGCACTTCCGCCCTGTGCCATCGAGACAAAGGTACTGAACAGAACAATGACAAAAATATCATCACAGGAAGCACCCGCAAGAATCATCTGTGGAATACTCTTCTTCGTTCCGTATTTTGATTCCATCAGCGCAACCATACGCGGAACAACAACTGCCGGAGAGACAGCCGCCAGCACAGAGCCCATTACTGCTGCTTCAACACGAGTGATTCCAAGAATTGCAGGCGCAAACAGGAAATACGCAAGAATCTCGAAACAGGCAGGGACAAACGCCATCATGATAGCCGGACGTCCGACTTTTTTCAGATCGGCCAGATTCAGAGACAGACCTGCTTTAATCAGGATGATGATCAGCGCCATCTGCCGTAAATCTGCCGAAATGGCAAGCAAAGACGGATCAAGTACATTCAGGACATACGGACCGAGCACAATACCCGTCAGCAGCATGCCGATAATGCGCGGCAGTTTCAGCTGCTGAAAAATCGATGCCATGGCCAAACCGACAAGAAATACGAACCCAAGTGATGTCAGCATGATGTTTACCTCCTAAGACGTTCAGTCTTTCTTGCATAATCCAGGTGGAGAGGACGATTTTGCGATTGCGCACGTCTGGATTTTTCTTCATTTTTTACTTCCAAACTCTTTATCGCTCACAAAAAAATAAACGACCCCTGCAATTAAGCAGAAGTCGTCAGCTTTCATAAGCGGTTCGGGCAAATGCCCAGGGAGAACCTCATTCCCGAATATGCAATTTTGTCATTAACTAAAATACTCAACGAGGAATGTTTTGTCAATTTGAATTCGAGCAGGTCTGTCTATAAAACTTTTCTTCAATCCTTCGTTCTAATACGATCTTGCCGACAGTATAGCCATAAGCTTCAAATGGATCTGGGAAAATCGAATTATTGAATATACAGTGCCGATTTCAGGTCCGTTGGAGATTAAAGCCTCTGCTTGGCGTCAGGCAAAATCAATTATTCTTCTTGCATGCAGTTTTTTCGATCTGTAAAAACTCTTATGCTCCTCATTATCCATACGAGCAAAACGATCAATCCTCCAGTCGGTATTGCACGAAATGAATGGTCTGTGCATTTCTGATCCGATGAAGGGATTTTCATTTCAATTCCCTCCTTTTATCCCATTTTACGCTTTTGCAAAGGGCTGGAAACTCTTGGCTTGAATCTCCAGTTCTTCTTGTGAAAGATCAGCTGCATCGATTGAATTCTTCATTCAGTCTTATGGCGACCTCAAAATCGCGGCGAAAAAAAACACCTCGAAATCGAGGTGTTTGGAATCCGTTGAAAGATTCAATTTCAGCTAATCTGCTTAGTTGGCTTTTACAGCGTACCAAGCGACGCCTTCAGCTTTCCAGCCAAGGTTCACTAAAGCATTGTTTTCTGCCATGTCACTTGTAAAGTTATGGGTGCCCACTGTTGCATTCGGATTGTATTGACGATAAAGAGGTGTTCCATTTTCACCAGCAGAATACCAGCCAATATTTTCAGATTTCCAGCCAAGAGCAACTAACGCATCGTGTTCTTTCTTGTCTACTGTGTAATGATGGTCACCGGCATTTTCGTTATATAATCGATAAACAGGTTCTCTACTTAAATCAGGAGCTACCCATCCGATCATTTCATAAGTCCAGCCTACGGATTCAAGATGATCTCTTTCGCCTGCATCGGCAGTGTAGAAATGTTCACCGGAGTTTGGATTGTACATACGGTACATTGCAAGGTTCTCGTCATTTGTCACCGTTAATGTCAAAGGCTCAACCGTATCGTTTTGGTTCAGGGTTACGTTAGTCTCAGAACCTGCGGATAAAGCTAAAGCAATATTCGCATCAGTAGTCGCAGTAATTTCGACATTGCTTGCAACTTTCAAAGTTTCTGTAGCTTTAAGCTGTGGAATAGATAAGGTGATTTCAGCTTCATCTGGGATGGAATTGATAAATTCTGCTACAGTTGCCTTATTTTTCTTTGCAGTTTCAAACAGTTTGTCAAAACCAAGAGTGAACACTAATTTTGTGTAATCGTCTTTTGAGTCAGTCTGTCCAAATCCAGCTTTGATGAAATCATTCTCATATACTTCAACTGCCGCAGACATTTTTACTGGATCCAGCTCTAAACCAGTAGGCAATACATAGCTAGTGGTTACAGTTGCTGCTGTTGCTGTAAAAGTAACATGATCGTTGACTTCGCGTGTTGCAGAGTTGCCAGCACCTTTCAATAAGTTAGCTTTCAAATCTTTTAAATCCACCGTTGTAGTCAGTTTCACATCCTGTGCGGAACCGATTTTCGCTTCGCCAAAACCTTTGCCGTTGATGGTCAGTACAGATTCCACAACGTCTTTTGTCGTTGTATTGTCAACGTCTGTAGTCGCTGGTTCTTGAGCAAACACAGCAGGAGCACCAGTTGCACTGAATACCATGACTGCACTTGCTAAAGCGCCGAAGCCTTTTTTATAATTAAAATTCATGTTTATTCCTCACTTTCTTTTATTGCATCATGCATCGGGAACGGTTCTGTACCCGTTGCGCCATGCAGATCAAACTTCATACCTATTATCTGAGAATTCATCGGATTAGTCTACTCAAGTTTTTTTAATGAATTTTTAAGAATCATTCATGTGATTTCATCACATATTTATTTTCATGCAATCAAAACTATTTTGCTTTATTTATCGTACAGAGTGATTTTTTTTCTAATTGAGATCATTTTGATCCATCCTCATAAGGGTGAATATTTCCCATTATCTCGCAACATTCTGCTTGCTCATTTGTTTTGTGTAAGCTGTTACCTTATTTGAATCAAAGACATTTTCTTACTGGCGATTTTATCCTTTTCTATCAAAATATTGCGGAATTTCGGACTTTTTTATGATTCATGGACTCAATCCTTTTCGCTTTTCCCCTTCGATCTGCCTTTATACAATCGGTTTTTCAAACGCATTTTTCTCTTATTCTGCCGTTTTTCCATCTGCGTTTCTTGCCCAATTAAAAAGATCGAAATGCCCTGACAAGGAGCTGTTTCGATCTTTCTTTCGATGATTAATAGTTGGTGATCGGCTTGCGTTCTGCTTTTAAATTGTGTTTCTTGCCGGAACGTTTGGCAAGCTCGGCTTCCACGTCGGCCATGCTGACACCTTTTTGCGCCATCAAAACCGTCAAGTGATAAATCAGGTCCGCCATTTCATTGACCAGATCTTCCTTGGTCTGGCTTAAGGAAGCAATGACCACTTCCGTACATTCTTCCCCGACTTTCTTGAGGATTTTCTCTTCACCTTTCGCGAAGAGATATGCGGTATACGATCCTTCTTCAGGATTTTCCTTACGATCCATAATGGTTTCGTACAAGGCTCTGAATTCGTTCAATTCTTCCATTTCTGAATCCTTTCCATATTTGCGTCATATCTATCGTTTTCTCTGTTCAAGATTGACATCTTTTTTGTTTGTGAAGCTTATTCTGCGATGAATTTGCGCTGCCATCTTAGTCTTCCTCGAGCAATCGGTAGAAGCAGCTACGATTGCCAGTATGGCATGCCGGCCCGACGCTTTCGACTTTGATCAGCAACGTATCTTCGTCGCAGTCCTTTCGGATTTCCTTGACGAGCTGATAGTTGCCAGACGTTTCACCTTTCGTCCACAGTTCATTCCGGCTGCGGCTCCAGAAAGTCGCTTTGCCGGTTTTCAGTGTTTTTTCGAGAGATTCTTCATTCATATACGCCAGCATCAGAACTGTTCCATCATGAACATCTTGGACAATAGCCGGAATCAGACCGCCGCATTTTTCGAAATCCAGATCGGTCATCGAACTTCAACTCCTCTCTTTTTCAAGTCTTCTTTCACATCTATTACAGTTAATTCATTGTAGTGGAACAAGGATGCCGCCAAAGCTGCATCGGCAACGTCTTCTTCAAAGACTTCGGCAAAGTCTTCGAGCTTGCCGCATCCTCCTGAAGCAATCACCGGCACGTGAACAGCCTGTTTAATGGCACGACAGAGTTCAATATCAAATCCCTGTTTGGTGCCATCGGCATCCATGCTCGTTAACAAGATTTCACCGGCACCGAGTGTCGTTCCTTTTTTCGCCCATTCAACCGCATCCACGCCGGTATCAATACGACCGCCGGCTTTAAAGCAATGCCAGGTGCCATCCGGCATTTTCTTGGCATCAATGGCAAGAACCACGCATTGCGCCCCATAGACACGTGCAGCCTGCTCGATCAATTCGGGATGATCCAGCGCGGCAGAGTTCAGCGATATTTTATCGGCACCGCTATGGAGAAGGTCGCGGATTTGTTCAATCGAGGAAATGCCACCGCCGACAGTGAGCGGAATAAATACTTGTTCAGCAACACGACGCACCACGTCAACCATCGTTTTGCGTCCTTCATATGTTGCGGTGATATCGAGAAAAACAAGTTCGTCAGCGCGCTGATCATTATATTTTTTCGCCAGATCAACCGGATCGCCGACTTCCTTGATCCCGACAAAGTTAATGCCTTTGACCACTTTTCCATCGCGGACATCTAGACACGGAATAATTCGTTTCGTTAACAAGTCCCTTCTCCTTTCTGTCTATCAAGCGTTTCAAGTGCGGATTTCAAATCAATTTTTCCAGAGTACAGCGCTTTGCCGGTAATGGCTCCAGCCACATTGCCGTCCTTCTGGAGCTTTTCCAAATCTTCCAGACACGAAATGCCACCCGAGGCGATCAGATCGCAATGGGTGAGCTGGGCGAGTTTCTGATAAAGCTCATGGCTTGGGCCGCTCAGCATGCCATCTTTTGAAATGTCAGTCACAATCAGCGTTTGAATTCCAGCTTTTTCCATTGTCTGTACGGCGTCTTCAATCATCACGCCGCCATCTTCCAGCCAGCCGCCAATTTTGACACGAGAATCCATGCAATCCAGCCCAACCGCCACACGGCCTGGATAGTCTGCGGCAAGACGCTTGACTAAATCAAGATCAGCCAACGCAGCCGTGGAAAGAATGACGCGCTGCACGCCGCCATCTAAATAGGCGCGCGCCTGCTTTTCATTGCGGATGCCACCGCCCACTTCAACCGGAATGGAAAGAGAACGAGCGGTCTGCAGGATCAGTTCATCATTGACGGGATGACCGGCTTTCGCGCCATCGAGATCGACAAGATGAACCCATTGCGCTTTGTCGGCTTCAAAGGATTTTGCGGTATCGAGCACGGATGCTGCAACCTGGGAAGCTTGATTATAGTCTCCCTGACGCAAACGCACCGGTTTGCCCCCGAGAATATCAATAGCAGGTAAAACGATCATGCACAGAACTCCTTTCCAAACCATTCAAGGATTCGAAGACCCGTAGGTCCTGATTTTTCCGGATGGAACTGACAGCCCATGACGTTGTCATGAATCAAGATCGCGGGAACAATATACGGTCCGTATTGCGCATAGACTTTTAAATCCACCGGATTCCAGCGCATCAGCGCATAGGAATGGTCAAAATACACGTAAGGATCCGCTTGCAGTTCATCGGCAAGCGCGAAGTCGCTGGCAAAATACAGTCTGTTCCAGCCAATCTGCGGAACAGTCAGGAGAACTTCCTTGCCGTTTTCGTGAACATTTAAAGGTTCAAGCGGGCAGATCTCACCGCGCATGAAGTGGAATCCTTCATATTCTCCGAATTCGAAGGATCGATCAAACAATGCCTGCATACCGAGGCAGATTCCGAGCAATGGTTTATGAAGGACATTCACCTGTTCAAGAACCCAGTCATATAATCCGCTGCTTCTTAACATGTGATCCATATCACCGAATGCCCCTACACCCGGCAGAATCAGACGTTCGCATTTTGCGAGTTCTTTGGGATCAGACGAAATCAGGGCATCTAAATGTAAATACTGGCAGGCCGAATAAACGGAATGCAGGTTGCCCATGCCATAATCAATAATTCCAATCATTCCAGTACCCCTTTCGTTGATGGCAGACGATCGGATTCGATCTGAATCGCCTGACGGACTGCCCGTCCGAGTCCTTTAAAAATTGCTTCGACCTGGTGATGGTCGTTTTTACCATAAACATGAATATGAAGAGTGATTCCGGCATTGAACGCAAAAGCGCGCAGGAACTCTTCTACCATTTCTGTTGAAAACTGACCGATGGAATCCCGGTGGAATTCACATTCAAAAACGAGATAAGGACGACCTGAAAAATCCAGATCGACCTGAGCAAGTGCCTCATCCATCGGCAGACGGCAGTTTCCATAGCGGGCAATTCCCCGCTTATCGCCTAATGCTTCCCGCAGAGCCTGACCAAGAATAATTCCAGCATCTTCCACGAGATGATGATCGTCCACATCCACATCGCCTGTTGCTTCTAGCTGCATATTGAGGCCGGAGTGAAAACAGAACAACTCAAGCATATGATTGAAGAATCCGATCGGCGTTGAAATTTTGGTGCGAGTCGGATTTTTTAACTGACTTTCATCATAATCAAGATTCATGGCCAGTTTAATCTGCGTTTCTTTTGTATTGCGCTGCAGTCCTGCTTGTCGCATAAAAGAGCTCCTTTCAAAACTGTATAAGAATGATCCGGTTAAACCGGTGTGATTTAAATTAATTATTTTTTAGAATCTCGAGAATCTGATCATTCTGCTCTGGCAGTCCGATCGTTACACGGATACGCTGATGATCCGGCCATGTGCGCAGCTGAATATTCTGATCGGCAAAGCACTGTTCAAGACGGGCATTTCTTTCCGTATTAATATCGCCGTTTTCATCTACAAAGCTGAGCGCATAGAAGTTGGCATTCATTTCTCCAACTTTCAGATTCGGAATAGTTTTCAGAACACCCGCAATGCGTTCAGCCTCTTTCTGAATCAGTGCCACATAGTCCTCTTTAACTTCCGGATGACTCAAGCCTGCTCTAGCGGCAATCTGATCGAGCGTTGAAACGGAGTAAACCACGCGCCAGTTGGCCAGTTTTTTGACCATTTCCGGATTAGCGACCAGAAAACCGCAGCGAATTCCAGCAAGTCCCCATGCTTTGGAAAGTGTGCGTGTGACAATCACATTAGTAAGTGACTGTACCTGATCGAGCAGACTCTGATCTGAAAAGTCCATATACGCTTCATCAACTGCCAGTACAGCCGGATCCAGCTTTTTGACCATATCAAGAAGAGTATCACGGTCAAGCTGATGTCCGGTAGGATTGTTCGGATTGGAAAAGAGAACAAGACCGGCATTGTTGTCTTTGGCGAACTGAATGAAATCTTCCACGTCAAATTCACCTGCCCAGTTGGTCGGATAAGCGTGTACTTCGCTTTGCATCGCCTGAGCATAGAAGTGATACATGCCAAAATCCGGATTCAGAGTCACGAGCGGCTGATCCTGACGGCAGAATGTGTTGATCATAATCTGCAAAGTGGCATCACTGCCATTGCCGACGAGAACACCTTTCGGATCGAGATGATAAAGTCGGGCGAACTGTTCCGTTAACACCGTTGCGGCATCTTCGGGATACCGGTTGAGATGGCAATTGGCAAGAAGTCCTGCAAACTCTTCAAGAATTGCCGGTGATGGATCGTTGGAACATTCATTCGCATTCAGCAGGACCCCTTCTTGCGTATGCGCCTGATATAAAACACTCATCTTACTCCTCCTGTTCCGGATATCGTTTCTGATGCAGTTTCAGATTCCTATCCTTTTATATCACCTTATATCACCTGCGACTTGTGAAAACTTTGTGGTCCGTCAAGACCGCAGGATTACATTTCCAGTTACGTTTCTGTTTATCGTATCCTCCCGCAATGGAACGGGAGCAGTTTCCTGATTGAATCCTTCATCCATCCCCTTACGGATCAAAGATTCTTATCTTTCCCTTTTGAATTTAGAATTTCCAGCTTATTGCTTACGCCCGTGTTTTTTACTTTTCGTATTCTTTCAGACGGATTGAAACAGCATTGGCATGTGCTTCAAGATTTTCTTCTTCCGCCATTTTGACGATCTTTCTTCCGTGTTTAACGAGAGCTTCTCGGGAGTAATACATATAGGAAGACTTTTTGACAAAGTCATCCACCGAAAGCGGTGAAGAGAAACGTGCGGTTTGAGAAGTGGGCAGAACGTGGTTGGTTCCACCGAAGTAGTCACCGATACTTTCACAGGTCGTGTATCCGAGGAAAATCGAACCGGCATTGCGGCACAGTGTGCGGTATTTACCGGCATCCTGAACCTGTAGTTCAAGGTGTTCCGGAGCCACTTCGTTAGCAATAGCGATCGCATCTTCGATCGTATCGGCAAGAATACTTGTACCGTAGTTGGCGAGTGACTGTTCGATAATTGCTTTTTTCGGAAGCAGATCTGTCTGACGGCGTAATTCCTGATTAACCTGATCGATGATGTCCTGACTTGTGGAAATCAGAATGGAACTTGCCATCGGATCATGCTCTGCCTGAGAAAGCAAGTCTGCCGCAACAAATGCCGGATTGGCATTTTCATCGGCAATAACGAGAATTTCACTTGGTCCGGCAATCATATCGATATCGACTTTGCCATAGACCAGTTTCTTTGCCGCAGCAACGTACATGTTTCCCGGACCGACGATCTTGTCGACTGGTTGAATGCTTTCTGTTCCGTATGCCAGCGCAGCGATTGCCTGTGCTCCGCCAACCGTATAGATTTCCGTTACACCGGCAACTTTAGCGGCTGCCGCAAGATTCGGTGCCAGACCGCCATCCGCATTTGGAGGTGTGGTCATGACAATGCGTTCAACACCCGCAATTTTAGCCGGTATGGCATTCATCAGAACGGAAGACGGATAGAGTGCACGACCTCCCGGCACATAGATTCCGACGGAAGCGAGCGGGAAAATCATCTGTCCGAGATAAACGCCATCCTGACTGTCGAGATGATAGCCGCTGCGTTTCTGCTCCTTGTGATAGAACGTAATGTTCTGTGCCGCTTCTTCGAGCGCCTGTACAAAGAACGGATCGGCTTTCTTTGCCTGTTCATCGATCACTTCCTGCGGTACACGGAATGTTTCCACTTCGATACCGTCAAAGCGTTTTGTGTAGTCTTTGAGTGCCTGATCTTTATTTTTCCGGACATCTTCAAGAATCTTGCTTGTCGCAATTAAAGTATCCGGGCTGATTTCGTAGGCACGGCTTGCGAGATAGTTTGCGAGTTCCGTTTTATTCTGCTGTAAGTAAGGTTTAAGCATTTTCATCCACCGCCTTTTTCAAGTCCGCAAGGACTTCTGTGATTTCTGCTTTTTTCAGCTTCCAGCTCGCTTTATTGACAATGACGCGAGCGGAAATGCGGGCACAGACATCGAGCACTTCAAGACCATTCGCTTTCAGTGTGCTGCCTGTTTCCATGATATCGACGATTCCGTCCACTAAGCCGATCAGCGGCGAAAGTTCAACAGAACCATCAATTTTGATAATTTCAACATCCATATTTTTAGAGAGGAAATACTGTCTTGCCACATGCGGATATTTAGTTCCGATGCGGATCTGTCCTTTTTTCTCAAACAGATTCGTCTGCGGCAGTGCAGCGACGATGAAACAGCACTTTCCGGTATTCAGATCGAGCATTTCAAAGTAGTCATTTCCCTTGTGGATGGCATCAACAAGGTTTATGAGCGTATCGAGGGTTCGTGCTCGATGCTCGTCATGACCGAGGACGGAATCATTGCGGCACGCGACTATGCCGGACGCACTCCCATCGTGATAGGACGCAAGCCAAATGCATACGCCGTGA
>JBJEFF010000091.1:0-10509 GCA_051873775.1 Allobaculum sp.
AGACCTCAAATGAATGAAAACGCTAATCGTGCCTCACGCAATTTTCGGTTTCCCTCTTTTTTTACGCTCTTTTTAAGCCGCAGAAAAGGAAAAATTCGGAGTTCACAAAGGAGCATGATCACCGACAAGTAACGGGGACAATCCTCAGACAAAGCCATTCTTCTGCGTGAAGATCACACAATTAGATTTAACAATAACTATTGGTGATTTGTATCAGAAGAAGTAGAGTGGGTTTGCGCTTGAAAGAAAAAGCGTCTAGAAAGGAGAGCATATGTTCTTTTTATCTGTTGTCCGCAAAACCCTCTGTACATTTGTGGCGGGCTTGCTGTGTCTGAATGTCGCCGGCATATCGGGAGTACAGGCAATACAGGAGCCAGATCAGCAAAGCAGTATTGAACTGCAGGCCAGGAAACAGACAGAGCAGTCCTCAAATCAGGAACAACCGGAAAGTACGAATGGCGAAGAGTCGGCAGATTCCTTGACGGTAAGTGAGCGGGAAGGTCTCGCTACGGCACAGGATTCATCATCCCAACAGGCTGAACCCGTAAAGAATCCTGATCAGGCGCTTGCCGAAGATCTTGGACTCGATGAACTGGCGCTAAGTGATGAGCAGTTTCTAGAACTGCTTGCCAGGTTTCAGACTGCGATTATTCAGATCGCTGACGATTACAGCAACGGTAATGCCGGAAAATGGCAGGATCTGCGATCTGAAGTGGGGCGCCTTACGCAGACTTCATCCTTTGTGGATGAGGACGGATTTCTACCCGCTGCTTATTTCAAAAGTCACGACGAGCAGCAGCTGCCCGTACCGGGCTGTTATCAGATCCTTAACCGCAAATGGGTAAAGGACCGACCCAGACGCATCATGCGCGTGCAGGCAAAAACGACGGGGAATGAGCTGACTATTACCAGTCACGTCATTAAAGTTCAGGTTCCGATTTATGGCGGCATCATGAGCAATGGAAGCTGGCGGCTGTCCAATGGCTGCCAGGGATTCTGTGCCAACTTTCTCAGTGCTGCTCCGCAGACCGGTGCGGTTGCCGAAAGTATTGTCCCCTGTACGAATGATCAGTTACGCAAAGTGCTCTACTACGGGTATGGCGGACCGCAAAACATCCTCGATGATCTCGGATTTGATGAAGCTCAGCAGATTGTGATTACGGATGATCTTGTTTCCGAAGCCTATACCGGGAAGTGTATTTCCAGCGAAGAAGTGAACGGCCTCATATGGAGCAACGGAATGTTCAATATCTGGAAGACGATCGTTGAAAAACCATCACCTCCGGCAGAATTCAAATGTTATATCGCATTCTTTCCGGGAACCGGAATTAACTTCAAAGGGCAGCAGGTCGGACTGCAGCCACTTGCCTACGGCACAATGACCAAACCGGATATCGGAGCGCTGCAGCTGATCAAGGCGGCTAACGATGACAGCTACGAAATCATCTCCACCAGCAATTATTCAATCGCCGGTGCTGTTTATCAGATTTATAAAGGAGACCGACCCGAAGGGGCAACGCCGATTGGAACCTTAACTATCGGCAGTGATCATGCCTCACCTGTCATGGAAGTCAAACCGGGTATCTACTGGGCAAAGGAGATTACCCCGCCAAAAGGTTACGCGCTCGATCCGGAATGGCACCGCATTGAAGTGGATGCGAATTCGAGTGTACAGGGTCCGTGCCGGATTCTCGTTAAAGATAAACCGCAGTACATTCCAGTCGAAGTTCTCGCGAAAAAGCGCAACAGCTTTACCGGACAGAGTGATCCCGGGCTTGCGGGAGCCGAATTCCGTCTCTGTTTTTACGATATCGACCCCAAATATCCGGACCGCTATAAAACCGCCAAGCCGGTTTATACAAAAGAAGGACTGATGTGTGATGAGGCGGGCAACGTCATGGCGAGCGGATCGGTTTTCCCGATCGGGGTCATCACGATTCAGGAAACAAGTGCTCCTGAGGGCTATGCCCTTGATGATACGGTTTATGTCATTCCGTTAGATCCGAAAAATTCAACGAGTGAAGTGCTGCGGATTTATCAGGCACCGGTCATTTATAACCGCCCGAACCAGATCACTCTCCAGAAACGGGATCTGAAAAACTCGCATCTGATGAGCGGTGCAAAATTTGAACTCACCAGTCCGGACGGCAGAAAAACGGATGTAGAAACCGGAGAGAACGGAGAAGTGAAACTCACGTTTGACAGAACGGGTTTGTGGACGCTTGCCGAAACGCAGGCACCGACCGGGTATCAGCTGATCGCCTCTCCGATTCGGATCCAGGTCAGTGATGATGACATTCAAATCAGCATAGAAGGCAATTCAGATCTGATTCATTTTGAAGCCGGCACTCTGGTGGTCTACAACACGAACAACACCTTCAGCATTCAGATTCATAAATACGGGCCGGATCTGAACCCTTTAGCCGGGGCAGAATTCAGCCTGTTTACCGATTCGGGCTTAACTAACTGTGTCGGTACAGCGATCAGTGATGAAAACGGCACGATCACATTTGCGGGACTGAGTAAGGATATGTACTACCTGGCGGAAACAAAAGCGCCGGATGGCTATCTGCTTCCGACATCCTCTAACGGCTCCCTGAAATACGATTCGGTACGGGCGGTGTTTAATACCTCGACCAACAGCTATCGTTTCTGGGTGAACTTCGGTCCGCTAAGCAGCAGTCCGCCATCGGAAATTAAAAATGGAGTGTTCTATAACCGTTCGGCAGACGGCCAGTTTGTGATTGACGGGACTTATGTCAATTCACAGAAAGCTGTTCTGCCGCATACCGGCAGTAACTTCTACTGGTTGGCGCTACTCACGAGTCTGATTTTCCTGATGGCGGGCGCAGTCCTTTTGCTCCGCAATACCGCCAGTTTTAAGAAGCACCATCTGAAATAAATATTTTTTACATAGAAAGAAACTGTATTATGAACAATCATTTACATAAGCATTACCCGTTTTATGCGAGTGCACTCTGTGCACTGACAACAGCCTGTCTCGTTGCCATACCCGTTCAGGCTAGACAGCCGTATTTACTGCAGCCGGGTCTGGTGAATACAAAGCCGAATGTCTCGATTACCCTTAAACCGGGATATGCGGGCAGTCTTGAAGGACGTGTTTTTGATGTTTTCAGGATTTTTGATGTTGAAGTAGCCGCCAATCAGACTTCCTATGCCTATTCATTTGCCGACACTGACAATGTCGATCAGGATGCCCGTAAGAAAAAGGCGATCCAGAATGTGGTCGCCAGATGGAAAAATGAAAATTTAGGTGCCGGAGAATCGAGTATCACTCCCGATCAGGTCGATATCGATGTCGCCGTTCACTATATGGAAACCCTCCAGCATGCCACTGGAGGAAATCCGGAAAGTGATACAAGCGTCTTTAGACGGTTCGGTCAGGATCTGCGTGATGAGCTGAATAAACAGGGCGTCATAGCTGATTCACGACAGAGTGCAAGTGCCTCGAACATGAATCAGGGCAGTTTTGTGATCAGTGACCTGCCGGAAGGGTACTACTTAATTGATGAAGTCACACCGTCCGATACTCAAATTGAAGGGGCAAGATCTCTGATCATGATCTCCACTCTGGATGGCAATCAGGAAATCGAGCTGAAAGGGAACTATCCGGTTGTCGAAAAGAAAATTGAAGAAGACGACAACAAGGTCGGCTGGAATGATATCGGCGACTATGAAATCGGTCAGGTGATTCCGTACCGGTTTGAAAGCGTCGTGCCGCCGATCGGTGCTTATAGCGAATATAAGATGATCTTCCACGATCAGATGAATTCGGCCCTGGTTCTGGAACCGACATCAGTCAAGGTGGATCTGGTGATGGGCGAAACGGTCGTTTCTCTGAGCAGTGACCAGTTCCAGCTCGTAACCGATGGTCTGCCAAGCAACGAGACTTTCCAGGTACGCATCGAACAGCTCAAAACCATTATCGATCAGAAATTCTATGCCGGCGAAACAGACGAGACGAAAAAGACATATGGTCAGACGGTCCGTGTCCGCTATGATGCAAGACTCAACGAGTCTGCTGCACTCCAGCCCGGACGTCCCGGATTTGAAAACCAGGTAAAGCTCGAATATTCGAATAACCCGGACAGCAATGGTGAGGGCGATACCGGACAGACACCGTGGGACAGCGTTGTTGCCTTTACGTTTAATTTATCCGGAACCAAGATTTCACCGGAGCAGCAGGATGGAAAATATCCGACACTTGCCGGTGCGCATTTCCGCCTGTACCGTGATCAGAACTGCGAACAGGAAATCGCATTAAAGAAAGTCACCAAAGAAGGAAAAACCTATTATGTTGTCGATGCCAAAGCGGCAAGCGGGGAAGAACTGATTACCCAGGCAGACGGAGTAATTTGGTTATGCGGTCTGGATGGCGGAACGTACTATCTGAAAGAAACGAAAGCGCCGGAAGGATTCCATGCGCCGCTTACCCCGATTTGTCTTGAAATCAAGCCGGTCTATACGACAAACCGTGATGAATATGTAGCCGGCACAAGCTCCACCGATAAAGTTCTGACCGATCTTTCCGGAAGCATGTTCTACAAGGAAAGCTACGATGGGCAGAGTCACGATGTGAATCAGGATCTTGATGGCGATGCCGTGGATGGCACACTCGGTACAATTTACTTTGATCTCATCAACCGCCCCGGCAAGGAGCTGCCGATGACCGGCGCAAACGGTGCCTGGTTCTATCTGGTCGGGGGCAGTATGATCTGTGTTCTCGGACTGGGAATCACGCTGGTTTCTAAATCGAAAAAACATCAGTCATGAAGATCATCAGGCGGATTCTGATTACCCTGCTGATTGGCGGGGGACTCGCACTAAGTCTCGTTCCGACAGTATGGCCGCTCGTTTCAAGACAGAAAACAGCCGATCAGATCCGGACGATTCACGAAAAAAGTGAAGCGCTCGATGTCAGTGAACGGGATGCGCAGATCGCCAGTGCGCTCGAGTGGAATGAAAAACTCGCCGAAAACACGCAGGGGTTAAGTTCAATCGATGAGCGGGATCAGGGATATCAGAGTCAGCTGCGCTTTTTCGAAGACGGGGTCATGGGCCTTATCCGCATTCCCTGCATCGATGTCGCTCTGCCGATTTATCACGGATGCAGCGATGAAGTGCTTCAGATGGGCGCCGGACATCTTCCTTCGTCTTCACTGCCAATCGGATCCGCAACCGGCAGAACGGTAATTGCGGCTCATGGCGGTACAGTGCATGCGGCCCTGTTCTCGCGTCTGGATGAACTCAAACAGGGCGATACGTTTGAGATCGTCAATCCCCAGGGCACGCTGTACTATCAGGTCGAATCCACTCAGGTCATTGAGCCGGGAAATTTTGAAACGCTTCAGATTGAAGAGGGACGGGATCTCGTCACGCTGATGACCTGTACGCCTTATGGCATTAATACACATCGTTTACTTGTGACCGGTGTGCGCATGCAGCCGACACAGGCACTAGTAGAAGAATCGCAGTCCAAACCGCTCGAACTTTCTAGATGGCCATCGATGCGCCAGCTGATTTTCAGCTTATGGCCATTCGGTCTGGCACTGTTAGTCGTCATGAGTCTGAGCCTGATCTTCCGTCACCGCAAAAAAGCCGCAGATCAGACGATGTCAGAAAAAACTGCTGAAAATACGGGGTATTCCGCCGTTCAGGCAAGAGTAGATTTCGGAGAATACGCGCCGAAAAGTGCATCACCCGCTCTTTCGCGTAAAGAAAAACGGCAGCGCAGAAAACGCTACCGTGAACGATTTGAATAATAACACCCGTTCAGTCTGAGTAAAGACCGGACGGGTGTTTTTCGGATCTGAATTAGTCTTCGTGGAAGGAAAAGTCGCCCTCGTTACGACGGGTCGGGTGTGCTTTTTCGTATTCCATTGTCCGTTCATAAACGGTTTTTAATCCTTTGAAAATCAGAGTGGGATCATACACATCGATGCAGTCGGTGTACTGGTAGATTACACGGCCAAGACCACCGGTTGCGATGACTTTGAAATCGTTGCGGGCTTCCTTGCGGTAAGCTTCAACTGTTTTTTCAAAACCGCCGAGGAACTGGTAGAAGACACCGGCTTGCATGGCGGACTGGGTATTTTTTGCCATGACGGAACACGGCTTCTTGATTTCGATTTCCGGCAGCTGGGCTGTTTGTGCCCACAGGGCATTGGCGCCGGTTTCGATGCCGACACTGATGGCACCGGCTTTAAAGACGCCGTTTTCATCAACATAGTCATAAGTTGTTGCGGTTCCGAAATCGACGATGAGCAGAGGGTAGCCGTATTCCTTAACGGCACCGACAACATCCGCAATACGGTCTGCACCGACAGAGCGCGGGTTTTCAAGCTGGACACTGACTCCGGTTTTTACGCCCGGACCCATGACTAAAGGTTCAATTCCTAAAAACTTGATAATTCCGTTGCGGAAGGAATGCATGACTTTCGGAACAACGGAGCTGACAATCACGCCTTCGATATCCGAATTTTGGAGATTGGCGCTGTGCAGGAAGCTTTCCAGCAGAAAGCCGTATTCATCACTTGTACGGCGCACTTTGGTATTCATGCGGTAGTTACAGATTAAATCATCACCATCAAATACCCCTAACGTGATATTCGAGTTTCCGACATCTACACACAGCAGCATATTAAGCACAGCCTTTCTGTAACTCGAGCATCGTCTTGAGAATCGTGCGTCCGAGTTTTTCTTTATCCTGAATACCGAGGTGCTCGGTGGAATCTTTTAATAATAAGGAAACGACGTTGGTGTCTGTTCCGAAACCGGCACCTTCCGTATGCAGGTTGTTGGCGACGAGTAAGTCGCAGTTTTTCTTTTCGAGTTTAGCGCGGGCATTGTTGTCGAGATCTTCAGTCTCCATCGCAAATCCGCACAGAATCTGACCCGGTTTCTTGTTGGCGCCAAGGCTTGCGAGAATGTCCGGATTCTTGATCAGTTCGAAGGAGATTGTGTCGACATCGCCCTCTTTTTTCATCTTGTGATCAAAAGTTTCCTTGAAGCGGTAGTCCGCAACCGCTGCAGCCATGATCACAAAATCTGCATCGGCGCTTTCTTTTTTCATTGCGGCTTCCATCTGTCTTGCATCGACGATGTCAATCACCTTGACACCCTGGGGTTTTTCAAGATGAACCGGACCGGAAACGAGAACAACTTCGGCTCCCATTTTGTGAGCAGCACGGGCGATTGCGTAGCCCTGTTTACCGGTGGAATGGTTGGATAGAAAGCGGACCGGATCTAATGGTTCGACGGTCGGACCGGCAGAAATGACGACTTTCTTGCCGGTAAGCAGGTTCTGATCCGTATTCTGCTGTTCGAGCACATCAAAAATGGCATTTTCCAGAACTTTGAGGTCGGCCAGACGGCCTTTACCCTCATCCTGGCAGGCAAGCATGCCGCTTTCCGGCTCGACAATATGCCAGCCGCGGGAACGCAGCGTGTTCAGATTTGCCTGAGTTGCCGGATTTTCATACATGTGTACATTCATAGCCGGTGCCACAAGCACTGGTTTCGTGCAGGCAAGAATGGCACTGGAAAGCAGATCATCCGCAATTCCGACTGCTGCTTTCGCGAGAATGTTGGCATCAGCAGGAGCAATGCAGAATACGTCCGCCCACTTGGACAAGGCGATATGTGGAATCATTGCTTCATTTTCACCGTTAAATTCATCGGTATACACATCGTTATGACTCAGTGCGGCAAGCGTGAGCGGCGGAATGAAGTCCGTCGCATGCTTGGTTTCGATGACTTTTACGTTATAACCTTGTTTGGATAAGGAACTGACGAGGGAACAGATTTTATAGGCTGCAATTGAGCCCGTGATCCCGATCAGAATATTTCGATTCTCCATAAAATAAGCCTTTCGTTGATTGCCTGAGTGCTAGTTTTCATAGAGCTGAAAGGGGCACAGAGGCAAAGGATTATATGTGCTTTTGATATTATACAAACCAATTTTACTATTGCCAAAAGAACTCATACAACAGACAAAATTAAATGAGAAAAAAATCACAAATAGGAGATATGCACGGAATTCCGGAAAAATGAAACCGATTTAAATAATTTTAGTCTTCCTTTAACCAGTGCTGTCTAATATAGGCGAACGACGGTCTGAAAAAAACCGGAAATCAGCGTGCATAAAGAGAAAACCGGACGAAAATGAGCAAACGGAATAAGTGACTGCTACAATAAAGGCATGAATGTACTTATAGCTTCAGATTCGTTTAAAGGCTGTATGTCCAGCCAGGAAGCGAACACTCAGATTAAAAAAGGAATTTTGCAGGCTGATCCATCGATTAACTGTGAAACTTTTACGATCAGCGATGGTGGTGAAGGCATGGTGGAAGCTTTCCGGCAGGTTTTTCATGCCGAACTGCTCCAAGTCAGTGCCCGCGATTTATATGGCAAACCGCTGAAGGTGGACTGGGCGTATGATGCCTTGCACAAAACTGCCTGTATTGAAGCGGCAAGCGTAGTCGGACTGACGCTGTATCCTCTTGAAGAGCGCCATGTGATGGATTCATCGAGCTACTGTCTAGGTATGCTCTGCAAGGCGATTATGAAAGAACGTGAGATCGAGCATCTGGTCATCGGACTTGGCGGAACAGGCTGCAACGATGGCGGTATGGGATTTGCGGCAGCATTCGGTGCGGTTTTCTACGATCGTCAGCGCAAGATTCTCCATCCATGTACCCGCAACCTGAATCATATTGCCTTCATCGATAAGCGAAATTTCCACTTTAATCATCACTTGCATTTAACCGCAGCCTGCGATGTATCGAACCATTACCTCGGCGCAAACGGTGCAACCTATGTGTTCGGACGGCAGAAAGGACTCACACCGGCGAATATCACTCAGGTCGAACAGGGAATGACCATCCTCTGTAATAAAATTGAGCAGACTTTCCACGTCAATCTCAATCAGTCAGCCGGATCCGGAGCCGCCGGAGGTCTTGGCGGCATGCTGATCAGCTTATTCGGAGCGAAAATGGTCAGCGGCATCGAGATTCTGCTGCAGGGCGGGCTGAAGGAAAAGATCGCCAGCGCTGACATGATTTTTACCGGCGAAGGGCAGAGTGACGAACAGTCATCATGCGGTAAAGTCGTCTCACAGATCGGATTAATGGCACAAGAGTATAATGTACCTGTGATCGTCGTTTCCGGAGCATTAGGCAGGGGTTATGAAAAGCTCTATCATCAGGGCATAACCGCTCTGTTTTCCACCGCCGATCGCGCCATGAGTTTCCAGTACGCCTTAAAGCACGGACCGGAAAAACTCAGGCAGGAAGCCTATAACCTGATGCGGTTAATCCGCACAATACAAAGGAGTACCCATGATTAAGACAATTTCGAAAAAAATATTTCTGATCGCCATGATCTTCCCGCTTATGTTCGGACTCGCCGCATGCGGCAGTACTTCCACCGCTAAAAAGGAGCTGGAAATCAAGGAGATTACGATGAAACAGCTTCAGAACAAACTTGCCGATAAAGAGACGTTCACGCTGATGGTCGAACGCGACAACTGTCCGTTCTGCAATGCGATCAATACCTACCTGGATGAGACAAAAGCCGATCATCCGGGCAACTACAACGTCTATCGTCTGCTGACGACGGATTATGAACTGTATCGGGAAACAGAAGGGGATACAACCCTCATCTCCTCAACAGATGAAGGAAAACAGTTCCTGTCGATCTTCCCGTTCTTTCTCTATACACCGAGTATCTACAAGATTGAAGAAGGTATCCCTGTGGATGTGGGAATCGGCTACGATGAATCGAAAAATACGGTTTCCAACTGGGATGTCGACTCAACCATTGACTGGGCTTCAGCACGCCCGGTTGAAATTTGGACGTATTTAGGCGAAGAGTAAGCTATTTCTTATTCTTTTTTGACTGAACAGGACAATTTAGAGGCGATGGCTTGAACAACCACTGAAAATTGGTTACTGTAACAAAGATTGTAAGAAGGAGGAAAACGATGAAAGGAAAAGAAAACGAGCTGGAGAATAACGTTTACTTCTGGCAGAAGCTGGATATGCTGATTCTGTCTGGTAAACTGGAAATCATTCGTGCCAAAGGCCAACCAAGCCTTGATTATCCCGGACTGATCTATCCGATTGATTTCGGAACGATCAAAGATGCGATTTCTGCTCCTTCTACCCCTTTATACTGTTTCCGTGGCTCACTCAAGAATCTCCAGGCAACAGCAATTGTGATTCAGGCAGATATTCTTGCCCGTGAAGTCATCACAAAAGTTCTCATCGGCTGCACACCGGAAGAATGCGAAACAATTCTGAAATTCATCAGTGCAACAGAATTCCAGAAAGCAATCATGGTGCGCCGTTCCAGTACTGTGCCAACCTGGGCAGATACTGACCAGTAAAGATCATACAGGGGATAGAAAATCCTTTTAGGGAGTCTGAAAAGGACTCCTTTTTTCATTCATAGGGACCCGCCGCCGTCGGCTCCCCACCCTTGTTCCGG
>JBJEFF010000092.1:0-2050 GCA_051873775.1 Allobaculum sp.
TTTTTAAGACTCATAGGGACTCGAAGAAGAAAAAGCTTAACTTAATGACATTGTTCTAAGTTTGAAAAAAATTCTTAATACAGAATGCTTATTTCTTTGTTTCGTCTTTTGAGGTGCTGTTTGCGGCGCTTGATGCCTTGTCGTCTTTTTCACTTGACTCCGCACGGTTGTTGTTGACGAGGGTAACTGTTGCAGTCACAGTAGCCGGCGAGATCGTAACATTGACCTGCTTTCCGGCACCATCGTAAGCAACTAACGGAACTTCCGCAGTAAATTCACCTTCATAACCGGAGGTATCTACGATCGCACGGATCGTCCGGATGGAATTCAGTTTATCGCGGGTTGCCCGGACAGTAACGGAACGGTTCGAAAGCGTCGGTGGATTATAGGCATTGGTCGACTGACCATTGCCGACAATCAGATCCGGGGTAATAAAGAATGTCTTCGTATACTTCTTCGCCAGTGTTGCCTGGACAGTAGACGGATTGACTCTTACTGTCAGTCCGGTCGGTAGTCCGGATGCATCGAGAGTAACGGTACTTGTTCCTTCACTGAGAGAACGAAGGTCGGCGGTGATAGTTGCCGAATTCTGGGTGCGGACAAGCTGGATGTCAGCGGTATTGCCTTCTACGGTAATATCCGCAACATTCGGAACACCGGAAACTTCATAGGCATTTTCATCCACAAGAATTTCAACCGGGATGTTCGGCATATTTAACGTCACATCTCCGTTATTGAACAATCTTACATGCAGATCGGAATAGTTGACTGAAATGCAGGTTGCGACCGCAAAAGCAAACGAGAAGATAAAGGACAGGCGGTCATTATAGATCACACGGTCGAATAATTTGGAAATCCGTCCTAAAAACGAATGGATCACCATACTCAGAGACTGAATCAGTTTCCGGAAAAATCTACGAGGCTCAGAGCCCATGGTCTTCACCTCCACTCGTTTTATCTTTTTTACCATTCTGTTTCTGGTTCTGCTTGGCTGATGAGTTCGGTTTCTTCTTCACCCGCGGATTATTTCCGACCGGTGAATCCGGCAACAGATTCAGAACAGACAGCGGTCTGATGCGGTCATCATTTTTTTCTTCCTTGCGGCTTCTTGTAAACGAGTTGGAAAAGTTACGCGCTGAGTCAAGAACTGGCTGGAAGACAGATGAACGGTCTTCATCCGGCTGAATCAGCCTGCTCGTTAAATAGCGGTACAGACTTTCCGGTGTATACTGCGTCAGCGTTCCTTTCTGAGCAATGGAAATATTGCCGGTTTCTTCTGAAACGATCAGTGTAATCGAATCGCTGACTTCGGAAATACCAACAGCCGCACGGTGTCTTGCCCCGTATTTGGACGGCAGATCCTTTGCGGTGGATGGATAGTAGGCGGCAGCGCAGGCAATTTTGTCGCCTTCGATAATGACCGCCCCGTCATGCATCGGTGTTCCGTACTGGAAGATGGTTTCGAGCAGTTCGGCCGTCACATCGGAATCCATTTTAATGCCCGTTTTGGCATAGTCCTCCATCGACTGGCTCATCTGCAGAGAAATCAAAGCACCCGTTTTCGTTTTAGACATGTCACTGACTGCTTTAACCAGTTCATCTATCATTTTCTTCATGCGTTCAGCAGGAAGATTCGGGACAAACGTAGAATTCGTCGTCCCCATCTGTTCGAGAATCGAACGGATTTCCGGCTGCAGAACAACGAGAATGACAATCATTCCCCAGCGCAGGAAGATCTCCAGCAGATAGCTGATCGTCTTGAGCTGCAGCATGTCGATACACATTTTAAAGAGCAGCAGCGCCAGAATTCCTTTCACAATCTGAATCGTCCGGCTGTTATTGCGGACAACGCGGATGCCCGCATAAACCAGAGCGGTCAGTAGGGATATATCGAGAACCAGACGCAGAATCAGGATAATATCAGAAATAATCATCTGATTCCTTCTTTCTATTTCATGAGATTAGTTTTCAACTGATGTCAGCGTTCATTTGCGAATGCGATGTAATCTGCAACGGTATCAAATTCATAATGAGCAGCATCTTTAACATC
>JBJEFF010000093.1:0-2016 GCA_051873775.1 Allobaculum sp.
ACAATTTTGCCGTCACCTGTTATTCTTTTTGAAATAATTTGCACTGCATAATAACCTGAGTTTTGCAGCAAAAAAGAGTAAAAAAGTCCCGTCAGCCTAGTAAAATCAACGGCTGGCGGGTTTGTCGTTTTGTCGGATTTTCATGGTGTTTTTTTCTGAAATCCGAGGTTTTGAAAATTTTTTTGATCAATTTAAAATTGATTCAATATTTCCTTTTTCTGCTTGTTTACATTTTATCTGCCCTGATCCGCTTGTCAAGAATGCGTTGCACCAGTGGCTTGTTCTTGACAAGCAGATTCAGAGGAAGATACACTATTGAACAAGCAGGATAAGGAATCTTGGCACTTACAGTGCCATATTTCTATTTCTTTTTTGTTTCTGCCAGTTCTTTTTTTATTTCCCCCAGTGTTCTGAGACGTTTTGCGAAGTCTACATTAGTAACTTTGCCGATATCCTTTAGTACTTCATCATAATAATCGAAGATGTAGTAATTCTGCTGGAGCAGCGTGCAGGTTGCTTTTTTTAAGGAATCTATCATTTTTTCAGCACTGTATTTGTGTTCCAGCTTCATTTCCAGGATACGTGTCAGTGTAAGTGCCACAAAGCAGGTCAGGAAATGTGCTTCGATATGTTCTTTCGTCCACACATACACGGGGCGGGATTCCAGTTCGCTTTTAGTGATCTTGAAAGATTCTTCGATTCTCCATAACCCACGGTACATATCTATGATCTTATCATCCGATTCGTCCATTTCACTGGTAACAAGTACATAGTACCCGTCCAATCGTTCTTCTTCCTGTATCAGTTCTTCATTAAGATCAAGAATGGAAGAGGTTGCAAGGATCTCTCCGGTATCTTTATCGAATTCGATCTTTTTGACGTATTTGGCAGCACCGTAGGAAGTGGCACGCGTATATTTTCCGGGATGCGCCGCAAGGTCTTTTGCTTTGGCAAGCGCAGCTTCCCGTTCCGCTTTTGCCCGTCTGGCATATTTTTCACTCCAGAATACAACCTGTTTTTCGTCTACCTGTTTATCCATTTTTCCGCCGGAAGCAGTAGTTACATGGATGGTACGGGGACATTTGCGGGACTTGCGCTTGTATTCTTTGCCGAGCCATTCGTAACCATCTTCATTTAATACATACGCTTTTAATGAATTACTTGCACCACGGACGGACATGCTGAATACATAACCGTCTTTGGATGGAGTGTTTATGGTGTACCAGATGTTGTCTCCGGTACACATGGCTTTATCAGCAACTGTGATGACACGTCCAAGGTCAAACTGTTTCTTGATGCGTCCGAAGTTTGGACGGTAGGTGAGACAGTCGTTCATATTCCCTGCAAAAAGTTCGTAAGTGACAGGGAGCGCGTTGCTGTCCATGAACAGTCCCATCTGTACAATAGGGTTGGGACGGTGTTCTTTTCCTACGCCTTTGCGGAGAAAGTCCGTCTGTTCATCTGTTTCGAAGTAATAATTCGTCACATCGTAATACATAAGGCTGTTATCTCTGCCATATTTCTCTTTGATCCGGTCATTCATCCATATCTGGAGATTTTCCTTATGTTTATCAAAAAACCCAAGGCACCGGTAGACATCATTTAGAGAATAGTTTGTCTTCTCGAAGAATAGTTCCCGTTTTTCGAAGGAAGCTTTCTTGGAAGCCGGATACAGTATGCGGGAATAGACCAGCATCTTCATGATGGTGTTGGCATCATATTCTTCTTTTGAGTATCGCTGGCGGTGAATGAAGAACTTGTCGATTTCCAGTTCATGATAAAGCTTGCTTAAGGCAGCATGGCCGAAATTCTTACGGAAGTCGTCACCGATACCGAGACGGTCGGAATCATAGAAGGTGAAGTTGATGGGAGCATGCTTTTTCTTTTTTTCTTCACGAAGTTCCTCTACACGTTTGGTGAAATGGGCGATTGGGTCATCGTACATTTTCTCGAGTTCATCTAAAAAACCAATAGATTCAATTGTTTTTTGTCGAGTGCATTTTTTTTGTTTGTCAT
>JBJEFF010000094.1:0-10226 GCA_051873775.1 Allobaculum sp.
CTCCGAGAGGAGGACTTTTCGTCGTGCTTCAAACGTACAAAAGACTTTCACATTTCTTTATCCGCCTGATTTTTATGAAGATGACTTGTAAGAAATGTGAAGTAAGCGGAAAATAGGAATGAGGAGGCTTATTTCGTAAGAAGACCGGCTCCTGCCTGTAAAACCGATTCAACGTCATCACGATCCGAGATTACTAGTTGGATCCCTAGGATACTTTGGCATAAATAGATACTCACTTTTTTTTAGAATCCGATAAAAGGTAGAAGAGAAATGATAGAAGAGACAGAGATCCGGGAAAATAGTAGACCTGAAAAAGATGAAGTGATGGGATACTGACGGAAGTCTCTTTAAAAGAATCATAAGGAAATGAATCTGTTCAAAGAGAACGCCGGACGGATTACGAAAGCCAGATTGGAGAAAAGTATGAATTTATTAATTATGGGTGCACCTGGTTCGGGAAAAGGAACATTCTCAAGCCGTCTGAAATCCACTCACGATCTGAACCATATCTCTACCGGAGATATTTTCCGTAAGAACATCAAAGAAAACACACCGCTTGGTCAGGAAGCAAAATCCTACATGGATAAAGGTCTGTTAGTACCGGATGAACTCGTAAACAAAATGGTTCTCGACACTCTGAAAAACCTGCCGGAAGATTCCAAAGGCTATTTACTTGATGGTTATCCGCGTACACTCGATCAGGCTAAAGCATTCGACGAAATGACTAAGGGAACTGCTCAGGAAGTTGAAACCGTATTATATATGGATGTGCCGCATGAAATCCTGAATAAACGTATTCTCGGTCGCCGGACCTGCCCGAAATGCGGTGAAATTTATAATATCTATTTCAAACCGACAAAAGAAGAAAATGTCTGCGATAACTGCGGCAGTGAACTGTCCTATCGTGCTGATGATAACGAAGAAAGCCTTGCGGTTCGTTTAGGCGAATACGAAAGAGCAACCCGTCCGGTTATCGAATACTATCAGGATCAGGATAAAGTTGCCCTCATTAATGCCAATCAGGGATTCGATGAAATCTGGGCTGAAATTTCAGAAGCTTTAAATTAAATTATTTTCTTGCATAAAAAACGAATTGCGCCTATACTGATTAGGCGCAATTTAGTTTTATACATGGTTCTAAACTAGATTCACAAAGAAAAACCAGTTGAGATATCCCGAATGGATATGAACTGGCGCAGGTTGAAATCCTGCCTGCCGTCTGGCCCGCGGTTGATGCCCTTCAGGGAATTCTACATCCGTGTAGATCGCGCTATGCAGACTATCACGTTTCTACTAAAATACGTTCAATCTATGAGGGGATTTTAGCAGGTTGAATACGTGAACATCGAAAGGGGTATACACACATGAAAGTAAGACCATCCGTGAAACCCATCTGTGATAAATGCCGTGTCATCCGTCGTAAAGGCAGAGTCATGGTAATTTGTGAAAACCCGAAGCACAAACAGAGACAGGGTTAATTATTTTTTAACAGGAGGATAAAATGGCTCGTATCGCAGGAGTTGACATTCCAAATAACAAACGGACTGTCATTGCCTTAACCTATATTTATGGAATTGGCGCATCCACTGCTGAAAAAATTCTTAAAGACAACAACATCAGCGAAGATATCCGTGTTAAAGATTTAACGGAAGAACAGCTGAACACTTTGAGAAAAGCAGTTGATGAAATCAAAGTCGAAGGTGACCTTCGTCGTGAAGTTCAGTTAAACATTAAACGTCTGATGGAAATCGGTTGCTACAGAGGTATCCGTCATCGTAAAGGTCTGCCTGTTCGTGGACAGCGCACTAAGACCAATGCCCGTACTCGTAAGGGTAAAGCTAAAACAGTAGCTAACAAGAAGAAGTAGAAAGGACAGGTGACAGACTAATATGGCAAAGAAACAGCAACAGGTTAGAAAACGTCGCGTTAAAAAGAACGTTGCCAGAGGAATGGCACACATCCACTCTACTTTTAACAACACGATCGTAACAATTACTGATGAAGGCGGAAACGCTATTTCCTGGAGCTCCGCAGGTGCTCTTGGATTCAAAGGAAGTCGTAAAAGCACTCCATATGCTGCCCAGATGGCAGCAGAAGCAGCAGGTAAAGCTGCAGTAGACCACGGTATGAAATCCGTAGCGGTAGAAGTTAAAGGTCCAGGTCCTGGACGTGAAGCTGCTGTCCGTGCCCTGCAGGTAGCAGGTCTGGATATCACCATGATCAACGATGTAACACCAATCCCACATAACGGCTGCCGTCCACCAAAACGTCCACGCGGATAAGCGGATCGTTTGATAGGACACTGTTAATCGTGTATATTTGAAAATATACGTTGACATTGACAGTCGGGGAAACTTTAGTTTTCGCAAAAAAAGGAGGTCCGGCAGATGAAACAATACGAAATTAAGACTTTGGAAGACACTCAGACTTCCGGTAAGTTTGAAATCGCGCCTCTTCCTGACAAATTCGGGATCACTCTGGGAAATGCTTTAAGAAGGGTTCTTCTTTCTGCCATTCCAGGCGGTGCTGTTTTCAGCATTCGTATTGATGAGGTGTACCACGAGTTTACAGGGATTGAAGGGGTAACCGAAGACGTTGCTCAGATCATTCTGAATCTGAAACAGCTCATTCTGAAAATCGACATTGCAGACAACAGTATTTACACATTGCGCATTCGTAAAACAGGACCATGTGTTGTCACAGCTGGAGATATTCAGTGTCCGGAAGGCGTTGAAGTCCTCAACAAAGATCTCGAAATCTGCACCTTATCCGCTGGAAAAGAGTTCAGCATGGACATGCAGGCTAAACTTGGCCGCGGCTATGTTGGCTCCGATATTAATAAGCACAGACAGTCCGGTGATAATGCTCCACTTGGCATTATCTACACTGACTCGCTGTTCAGCCCGATTACGCGTGTCGCTTACGCAAGTAACTCTAAAATCGGTGAAGATGGACAGCCTTATGATGTATTAACTATGGAAATCGATACGGATGGAACATTAAAGCCTTCACAGACTTTATCCATCGCATCCAAGATCCTCAGAGATCACCTTGCGATTATCACTGAAGCTGACTTCGCGATGAAGAATGCTCAGGAAGAGGAAGAAGAAACTCCGATGGAAGATCCTTCCCTCAAATCCAAGATGATTGAAGATCTTGAACTTTCTGTCCGTTCCTATAACTGCCTCAAACGTGCAGGAATTTCCACAGTGGACGAACTGTGCCAGAAAACTGAAATGGAAATGCAGCATGTCCGTAACTTAGGTAAGAAATCGCTGCAGGAAATCAAAGACAAAATTTACTCACTGGGTCTGCACTTCAGATCCGGTGGAGATAACGCATAGGAGTCGAAGATGAAAAACCGCAAATTAGGCCGTACTGCCGATCATCGTAAAGCTTTACTTCGTAACATGGCTACATCTTTGATCGAAAACGGCTCAATGGAAACCACTGAAATGAAAGCCAAAGAACTCAGCTCAGTGATGGATCGTCTTGTCACTCTCGCTAAACGTGGCGATCTGCACGCACGCCGTCAGGCTGCTGCTTATGTCCGCAACGTTGAAGTTGATGACGAAGGCACCACTGCTCTGCAGAAACTGTTCAACGAAATTGGCCCAGCTTACAAAGACCGCAATGGTGGATACACTCGTGTTGTCAAAACACGTATCCGTCGTGGCGATGCTGCTCCAATGGCTATTGTTGAATTTGTTAAATAAGTTCAGCTTACAATACATATACTAAGCAAGGGGAATATACCTCTTGCTTTTTTCGTGCTCTGCCAAAAGGCACAACCTCCTCTTTTGTGATAACATTTCCTCGATAGACTGGTCTGAACCTCAGACTTTATCCGGGAGCACATGACATTACTGTCATAAAAAGAAAAGATTAGTCTGAAGGCTTTAAAATGCCTGAAGAAGTTGGGTTTCACCGATGACAAAAGAAAGGAATTTTTATATGAATAATATTGACGAGCTGACACGGTATGGCATTGTGCACCTCGTACCGATTCTCCAGGCGGATTCCATGGAATATATGGAGACACTGTTTAAAACACTCCATCCCACAACATTTCTCGAAATCGGCACGGCAATCGGAAGAACTTCCATTACCTGTGCGACGCTGCTCGATGATGTAAAAGTCGTCACAATCGAAAAGAATCCGGAGATGGCGGCAATTGCCCGTCAGAATATTCTTGATTCCGGACTATCTGATCGGATCACGCTTATCGAGGGCGATGCGCGCGAAGTTGAAGTTCCTGACTGGAAATATGACATGATCTTTATTGACGCCGCAAAGGGCCAGTATCAGCGCTTTTTTGAGAAATACGCGCCGATGCTTTCCGAAGGCGGCCTGATCGTCTCAGACAACATGTTCTTTCACGGTTTAGTCGAACATCCGGAAAGAACGAATAACCGCCATACCAAAGGCTTGATTAAAAGAGTCCAGCGCTACCGTGATTTCCTCGATCAGAATCCTGATTATGAAACTGAAATTCTCGATGTCGGCGACGGACTGGCATTAACCCGCAGAAAGGATGCACATCATGATTAAATTTTTATTTAAAACAGCAGTTACCCTCGGCATTGCCGGACTGGCATTAGAAGGGGTCAAAAAAATTATCGAAGACCGAGTAGCAGAGGATCAGGTTGATGATGATCTTCCATTTGAAGAAGAATATGTTACCTTAACCCGCACTGAACCGGCACCTGCAGAAGACCACACCGGAGAACCGGCTGAAGTTGTCAGTGAAGAGAAAGCAGAAGAAGCAGCGCAGGATGTTGCTGCTGCAATCACGGCCGACATGACTGCTGAACAGGAAGAAACTGCCGAAGAAATTAAAGAAGAGGCAGAACAGCCTGCAGAAGAAGTAACGGTGGAAGTTACGGAAGAACAGTCTGCCCCGGATGACACAACTGCAGACTAAAACCTTAAATTCAAACGGAATCAGATATTTCTTTTCCAAGAAGCCGTTATAATATTCACAAACAGAACACGGTTAAAGGAAAAGAAATGAAAGGACAGTCATTATGAAATTCTTAGAACGTCTTTTAAAACTCGCTGCGGCTCTGATGGCAATTGCCGGTGCAGTTACTGCAATCCTCTATTTCTTCGAACGCAGACAGGATCGCCTTGAGGATCTCGAAGCATACCTGATGGATGATGATGACCCGGAAGCAGACGATGAACCGGAAAAGCCGGTTGAACTGATCGTAGCGGATGGTGTATATCTCGATCAGGATCTCGATGAATGGGATGAACTCGATGAAGCAGCTGCTGTGGATCTCGCTTTTTTAGTCAGCCCTGAACAGGTTGAAGCATTCCAGCACGGACTGGCGGATGCAGGTTATTCATCCGATTACAATCCGGAAACGAGTACTCTCGAAGCTTATGTGAGCGGTCCGCGTGATCGTGAAGAGATCCAGGCGCTTGACGACCTGTTAAAACAGCTTCTTGCGACTACAAATTCAACTTATCTGGGATTTGCCTTTCATTAGGCATCCCCTTTTTTTTCGGCCTTGAGGAAGGTAGACAGATTACAGAACAGAAAGAGACAATTTTCCCGTTTTCAGCTGAAAGCGTTATCTTTTAGGAATGATTTTTTGCTTATGCGTCCGGATAATGTAAAAGAAATATCTTTCTGTATAATGGAAAAGATGTTGAGAAAGGCGGTATGTATGGAAGCAATCGAACTTGAACATCTATCTTTTAGTTATGATGGACAGACAGAAGTCTTAAAAGATATCTCTTTATCCATTCCAAAGGGAAGCTATACCGCAATTGTGGGGCATAACGGCTCCGGCAAGTCGACATTAGCCAAGCTGATTATCGGATTGATTGAACCGCGTTCCGGCACAATCAAAGTATTAGGCCAGACGCTCTCGGACAGCAATTTAAAAGCGGTCCGCGATCACGTCGGCATTGTATTCCAGAATCCGGATAACCAGTTTATTGGATCGACTGTCGCAGACGATATTGCCTTTGGACTGGAGAACCACTGCGTGCCTACTGAGGACATGCAGGGATTAATCGAAGAAAGTGCTGCAAAAGTCGGAATGAGCGATTACCTGGATGCGGAACCGACTAACTTATCCGGCGGACAGAAGCAGCGCGTTGCCATTGCGGGAATTCTGGCAATGAGTCCGGATATCATCATTTTTGATGAATCGACAAGTATGCTCGACCCGCAAGGCAAAGCAAGCGTCAATGCCCAGATTCGCAAGCTGAATGAGGCAAAGAACATCACGATTCTTTCGATCACGCATGATATGGAAGAAGCAAGTCAGGCAAGCAATGTCATTGTTCTGGATCAGGGAAAAATCGTTGCGACGGGAAACCCGACGGATGTTTTTATGAATGACGCGCTGATGAGTCGCCTTCGCCTGGATCTGCCATTCGGTCTTAAAGCATCAAGAGCGCTGATGGCCCATGGTATCGAAATCGATCCTGTGATGAATAATGAACAGTTAGTGGAGGCGCTATGCCAATTGAAATAAAAGATCTGGAGTACACGTATTCCGCAGGTACTCCGTTTGAACATAAAGCTTTAAAAGGTGTGGACCTGACGATCCCGACGGGGAAAGTCACGGCCATTATCGGGCAGACCGGATCCGGTAAATCGACGCTCGTGCAGCATCTCAATGCGCTGCTTAAGCCGACAAAAGGATCGATCGATATCTGCGGATTCCACATCACACCGGATACGAAACTGAAGGACGTCAAGATTTTGCGCAAGAAAGTCGGTCTTGTTTTCCAGTTTCCGGAATATCAGCTCTTTGAAGAAACAATTGAAAAAGATATTGCGTTCGGACCGAAGAATTTTGGTGTCGAACCGGAAGAAATCGCAAATCGGATTCATGAAGTCCTCCCTTTAGTCGGACTCGATGACAGCTATCTTGAACGCTCGCCATTCGAGCTTTCCGGAGGTCAGAAGCGCCGTGTTGCGATTGCCGGTATTCTTGTTCAGGATCCCGAGATTCTCGTCCTTGACGAGCCGGCAGCCGGCCTGGATCCGCAGTCCGCTCACGAGATGATGAATCTGTTTATGCGGCTCAACCATGAAGCCGGGAAGACCATTCTGCTTGTTTCCCACGACATGGAGCACGTCCTGCGCTATTGCGATGAAGTGATCGTCATGGCAGACGGCAAAGTCAAAACGCAGATGCCCGTGCATGAATTCTTCAAGCATCCGGATATCCTGCGCGAAATCGGCATTAACCCGCCGGGAATCGTCCAGCTCAAGGAAATGCTGACGAATCAGGGATTTGAAATCGACCCGGATACCTACTCGCTCGACGAACTTGCCGAGTCGCTGAAAGGTCAGGTGACAGTGAATGAATAATATTGCCCTTGGCCGCTATATCCCGATGAACTCGGTGATCAACAAAATGGATCCGCGCAGTAAGATCCTGATTCTGCTGGTGATGATGATTGCGATCTTTCTGCCAGCCGGATTCTGGGGCTATCTGCCGATTGTTCTCTTTATCGTTGCTGCATTATATTTCTCCAAACTGAAACTCTCCTACGCCATGCGCGCGTTAAAGCCGATGATGTGGATGCTGATTTTCCTGCTCGTGATCAACGTGCTTGTCATCCACACCGGAACCTTACTGGTGTCATGGGGCTGGTTCAAAATTTATTCGGACGCACTCAGTCAGACCGCCTATATCATTATCCGTCTGACGCTGATGATTATTCTCTGTACCGTGCTGACCGCAACGACTAAACCGCTCGATCTGACGCTCGGTATCGAAAAGCTGCTCAAGCCGTTTGAAAAAATCGGTCTGCCCGCGCACGTGATTGCGATGATGATTTCCATCGCTCTGCGCTTTATCCCGACCCTGATCGATGAAACCAACCGCATTATGAATGCGCAGGCTTCGCGTGGTGTGGATATGCAGAACGGAACTCTGATGGAAAAGATCCGTGCGATTCTCTCCCTGATTGTTCCTCTGTTTGTTTCGGCATTTGACCGTGCCGATCAGTTAGCCGATGCGATGGAAGCCAGAGGCTACGATCCATCCGCAACACGTACCCGCTATAAAGTTTTAAAAATGGGCAGAACTGACTACATTGCGATGGCATTAGCCCTTGTGGTCCTGCTCTGTGATATCGTTCTGTGCTTTATTTAATGAAAAGTTCGAACAGACCCAAATCAGATTTCAGTCACGATACACAAAACAAATGAGGAAAAGGTTATGCGATACAAAGTAACAGTCGCCTATGATGGTCATCGCTATGCCGGATTCCAAAAGCAGACCAATGCCAATGGCATTCAGAGTGTCATTGAAAAAGCATTGAGCAAAGTGATCAAGCAGCCTGTTTCGATTACTGCATCCGGCCGTACCGATGCCGGCGTGCATGCGATCGGACAGGTTTTTCATTTTGACGGACCGGAAAAAATCGGTCCACGGGGATACTATCAGGCTTTGAACACCCTTTTGCCCAAGGATATCCGGATTAAACAGGTCGAAACAGCACCCGACGATTTCCATGCCCGCTTTTCAGTGAAATACAAACATTACGACTACATCGTCACCAACGAACGGGACAACCCGTTTGTCGAACACTATAAAGCCGTCATATGGCAGAACCTCGATGTCGATCTGATGCGGCAGGGAGCGAAGGTCTTAGAAGGCGAACACGACTTCACTTCGTTCTGCAATGCGCAGATTGATCCGCGCAAACCAAGAGTGAAAACGATCTTTCGCATCGATTTAGTACAAGAAGGCAAGGACTTGAAGATTTCCTATTTTGGAAATGGTTTTTTGCGCTATCAGGTGCGTATGATGTCTGCGGCACTCATGGCGCTAGGCTCGCACAAGATCACCATCAGGCAGCTTGAAGAAATTTTAGAGGCGAAAGATAAACATGCCTGTCGCTTTAACGCGCCCGGGCAGGGGCTTTATTTAATGGAAGTCGGCTACGATCCCTTTGAAAACAGCCTGGTTTATCCCGAACCTGAACACACAGAAAGAAAACGCGAAGAAAACGAAAAGAAAACCCAAGAAAAACCGGGAATGAAACAGCCACATCAATAGGCAAAACAGGGAAGGAAAGCTTTTGCGCGGACAGGAAAAAAGCCTGAATATGCGCATAAATACAATCAATCTTCAAAAAACGGACAATATGAAAAACTTTTGCGTAATTGAGCGTGTCCAATTGACATCCCCTTGTATTTTGCTTAAGATTATCCGTGGCTATATCCAAGCCTTTGAGCCCCGGTAACGCTCATTGAAACGGAGGAAGCAAACATGCGTCAAACAACAATGGCAAAACCTGCTGAAGTAGAACGCACTTGGTATGTAATCGATGGCGAAGGTCAGACTCTTGGCCGTCTTGCAACAACTGCAGCACACGTACTGCGTGGTAAACATAAACCTACTTATACACCAAACGTTGATTGCGGTGATTATGTAGTAATTATCAATGCAGACAAAGTCGTAATGACAGGCAACAAACTGAATACTGAAAAGTATTACAATCATTCCGGATACTATGGTGGATTACGTGTTCGTACTGCCAAAGAAATGAAGGAAAAATACCCTGTTGAATGGGTTCGCAAAGCTGTCCAGGGAATGCTCCCACACACTCGCTTAGGCGATGTTCAGCGTACACACGTTTTAGTATACGCTGGTCCAGAACATCCTCATAAGGCTCAGCAGCCTGTAGAACTCAAGGTTAAAGGATAGGAGAATAGGAAATGGCAAAGAAAGATAACATTGTTCAGTACCTTGGTACTGGCCGTCGTAAAGAAGCCGTTGCCCGTGTTTTCCTTCGTGCAAACGGAACAGGGAACATTGTAGTCAACGGTAAGGAACTCAAAGAGTACATGCCTTCTGAAGTTCTTCAGATGGTTGTGCGCGCACCTCTTGAATTAACCAATACTCTCGATCAGTTCGATGTATTAGTAAACGTTCAGGGTGGTGGCTTCACTGGTCAGGCTGGTGCAATCCGTCACGGAATCACTCGTGCTCTGATGGAAGCAAGTGCAGATTACCGTCCTGCTCTGAAAGCAGCTGGTTACGTTACTCGTGACCCACGTGCTAAAGAACGTAAGAAATACGGTCTTAAAAAAGCTCGTCGCGCTCCACAGTTCAGCAAGCGTTAGTCAGACGCGGATATACATCCAAAAGATCAAAACCTCGGAAATGCTCTATTTCCGGGGTTTTTCTTGGCCCTCGGAAATAGTGCGATGTTTTGAGGGATCGGCCCTCCTAAAGGTCATG
>JBJEFF010000095.1:0-10206 GCA_051873775.1 Allobaculum sp.
TAAAGAAACCTTTACCTCCCCCAGTCTTCTTGTAAGAATCGCCAAGAAGCTTGGCTATTCGGGATGGAGCGAACTCAAGGACGCTTATCTGAAGGAAGAATCGTATCTTGAAAGTTCCTTCCTTAACCAGGATGCCAACTTCCCTTTTACACCGGACAATAATTATATGGAAATCGCCGGATCGATTTCTTCACTCTTTTCAGAAAGCATTAAGGACACCTATGCTCAACTCGATTATGCAACACTGAACAAAGCAGTCCGCCTCATGAAAAAAGCGAGAAAAATCAAGCTCTTTGCGCTCAGTGATCTGAGTTATTTCTGCGATCTGTTCATATTCCGGCTCTACCGGATCGGCAAGGAAGCGTCCATATGCAAGCTGAACGGTGACTTTCTGCTTGAAGCCGCCCGTATGGATTCAAACGATCTTGCGATCTTTGTCTCCTATTCCGGCGAAACCCCGAAACTGCTTGAAGCGCTGCCTTTTATTCAGCAGAATCATGTTCCGATTATCGTTCTGACTAGTATCGGAGAAAATTCTCTGTCCGATGCGGCGGATGTGGTGCTGCACATTTCGACACGGGAGAAGGAATATACCAAAATCGGACCGTTTGTTTCCCAGAGTTCGATTCATCTGCTTCTTGAAATACTGTATGCCTGCTACTTCTCCTGTGACTATGAACACAATCTCGAATTCAAAATTCACTATTCCAGACTCATCGAACATAAGCGCATGATTCAGAATGAAATCATCGAGGAAATTCCGAAAGAAAATGAATCCGACTAAACGCGAACAGGAGGTTCTATCTATTTAGACAGAGCCTCCTGTTTTCCTTCTATATTATTATCTCATGAGTCTGTGAACTATTTTGGCTATCCGGATTAAAGAACATTGAGGATACCGGATACACCGATCAGCAGATAAGTTAATTTGCGGACTACATTATCATCGATTTTCTCTACAGCTTTTTTGGAAAGAGCAGTGGAAATCATGATGGCGATAACACCGGCAAGAATGATCGGAAGCTGAGCAGTTCCGATTATGCCGTTATACAGACGGAACATCGTATTCCAGATTACGTTCGTCACACAGAAAGCCTGCATCGTTCCGAGATATTCATTTTTATCTTTCGTCTGATTGAGGAAATAGAGAACCATCAGCGGACCGCCGATTCCGAATAAACCGTCACAGATTCCGGAGCCGGCAATGTAGACACAGCGTAATGCGAAAGACATTTCTTTCTGGTCGGTATTTTTATTGAAGAAAAGGTAGTAAATGGAAAGCAGAATCAAGAAGCATCCTAATCCGCGGACCATAATCTCCTGATCGACCATTGTCGAGAACTGAATGCAGAGATTGGAAATCACTAAATAAGGTACGATCGGTTTCAGTGCTTTTTTCCAGCTAATTGTCTTGCGGTACTGCCACATCATCAGACCGCTGATCGCAATGCAGATCGCCTGGGAAATCCCTGCTGCCTGAGGAATCGCATATAACGATGGCAGGATAATCATCAGCACGATGCCTGCTCCGAAACCTGTTAAAGACTGTACAACTCCTGCAATCACTGCGGTGATAATTACCATTGTCATTCCGTTCATCTCTATATCCTCCCTTGTTGTGATTTCATCTTAAATCACGATACATAAAGAGAAAATAGCCCCTGAGCGTTCATAAATTCCGTTCACAAATTCCTGTTTCTGCCCCGATTGTTTTGTGAATGTCTTTTACAAAAATGGCATATTCCCATTAAACGAAATAAGCCCGATCCGTTTTTATCATCCGGATCGGTCGTGTATCTTTAAGATTTTAATTTTCTGAACTTACCGGAAATTGCCGTCCTGTTCCTGAGTGATCTTCTGACCAATTGTGCGCAGTTCCTGTTTCTGTTCATCAGACAGCCGCAGGCTTTCCATGCATTTACGGATTCCCGTTTTTCTTGCGGCATAGGAAATAGACGGATCATTCAGCAGACTTTTGCCAAATGAATAGGCATAGATCATCACTTCGCAGATCAGCCAGCCTTTAGCATCTTCCACTTCTTTTTCATGGCCTTCAGCATGTAAAGCCAGTTCACTCCACTCTTTTTCCTCTTCGTTAACTGTGACAAGTCCGTTTCGCCAGTCGGACATTTTGACCTTTTTCCGTTTAAACACCCGTTTCATAATCCAGAGAATTCCAAGCCGTCTTGTATAACTCTCTTTAGCTTTCAGATAACATTCAGCCTGATGCAAAAGCGCATTACGGGAGACTTTAGGCAGTGTGATCGCATCCGTTAAAGCCCATGAATTGAGATAAGGGAGAAACCGGTCGACCTCTTTTAAAGCCTGTGTTTCCTCTTTGATCTGGTTGAGAGCGTGCAGATGAAGCAGATCTTCTTCAAAGTACACATGCGGCAGTTCCTTTAAAAACTGCGTAATCTGATCATGATTCAGTTTTCTGTAAATCTGAACAATCTCGGATTTGGTCAGTCCGAGAAAACGATCCGGATCAATTGAAGGGGCAAGCGAAGCACTAAACTTTGCTCTTCTCGGATTCTGTTTTTCCTGAAGCAATGCCGTAATCCTTTCCATGGCGATCTCCTTTCAAATAAAACTAATTCCATCATTATTCTTCCGGTTCCCCACGCATGGCAGGTCGATTTGATTTAACCGGTGGAGGTGATTAGACTTAATAACATGACTATTATTGAGACTATCGCAAAATCACTTTCTTTGCGACCTAACCAAGTACAAACGGTTCTTAACCTCTTTGAAGAGGGAGGAACCATTCCGTTTATTGCCCGTTACCGTAAGGACATGACGGGCAGTCTGGACGAAGATCAGCTGCGTGCCATTGAGCAGACCTGGAAATACCAGAACTCACTCAAGGATCGCAAGGAATCGATTCTCCAGATTCTCGAAGAGAAAAAACTTCTGACTAAGGAACTTCATCAGGCGATTGATCAGGCACAGACGCTTGCCAGCCTGGAAGAAATCTATCGTCCGTACAAGGAAAAGCGGAAGACAAAAGCGACCGAAGCAATCGCGAAAGGATACGGTCCGCTCGCCGACAAACTCTGGGAACAGAAATACGATCCCGCAACTCTTGCGGATGAAGAAGGGCTGAAACAAGCCGGCTATATTCTCGCTGAAAAAATCAGTGACAGTGCAAATCTGCGCCAACTGGTGCGTGACTATATCGAAAAAAATGAATCCATCACCAGCACTCTCAAAAAAGATGCGGTTGATGAATTGGGCATCTATCAGACCTACTATGAATTCTCCAACCGGCTGAACCGGCTGCCGAACCATCGCGTTCTTGCCCTAGACCGCGGTGAGAAGGAAAAGATTCTGACCGTCACCATTACCAGTGACAAAGAAGCTCTTGAAACCCTCCTCCAGCGACAGCTGCTTAAAAATTCCCCTACCCGTGAGTATCTTGAAGGGGTCATTCACGATGCTTTAATCCGTCTGATTCTGCCAAGCATCAAACGTGAAATCCGTTCCGAACTGCGTGAAAAGGCTCATGAACATGCGATCAAAGGATTTGCGGCCAACTTATCCCACTTGCTGATGGCAAGACCTCTCAAAGGACAGGTGCTCCTCTCCTGGGATCCGGGCTATCTGAATGGCTGCAAACTTGCGATGCTTTCTGCTTCGGGTGCCGTTCTCGATACAACTGTGGTCTATCCGTTTAAATTTGGCGGTAACGGAGGTGTCAATACCGAATCCCGCGGTTATATCGATGCAGTAAAACTCACCAGAGAATGGATCCGCAAATACCATCCGACTTTAATCGTCATCGGAAACGGTACGGCATCCCGTGAATCCGTCGATTTAATCACCGGAATCCTTCAGGATTATCCGGAAATTTCCTATCTGATCGGTTCTGAAGCCGGTGCATCTGTGTACTCAGCCAGTGAACTTGCCAAAGAAGAATTCCCGGATCTGCCGGTAGAAAAACGTTCTGCCATCTCCATCGGCCGCCGTGTGCAGGATCCCCTCTCCGAACTTGTGAAGATCGATCCACAGTCTCTCGGTATCGGTGAATACCAGCACGACGTTCCGCAAAATCAGCTGAAGGAAACACTCAACTTTGCGACAGACAAAGCCGTTAACCAGGTCGGTGTCAATATCAACACCGCTTCTCCTGCGCTACTGCGTCATGTCTCCGGTCTGAAAAAGTCGCAGATCACCAAGATTCTTAAAGCCCGCGAACTCCATCCTTTCACAAACCGTATGCAGGTGGAAAAACTCCTGTCCGAAAAAACTTACGAACAGAGTATCGGCTTTTTACGCATTCTCAACGGTGATAATCCGCTTGATAATACCGGCATTCACCCGGAAAGTTACGAACTGACAAACCGTCTGTTAAAGGAAGCCGGACTTTCCCTGTCCAATCTGCACACTCAGGATTTTAAAGATTCTCTTGGCAGGCTGAATGCCAAGTCCCTGGCGAAAACACTCGACAGTGATCCCTATACTGTTTCCGATATTCTTGCGGAACTCCGCTCACCAGGACTTGACCCCCGTGACAAGATGGATGCCCCGATTCTGAAAAAAGGGGTTCTGAAAATCGAAGATCTGACTCCGGGCATGGAATTACAGGGAACCGTCCGCAACGTCACCAGCTTCGGTGCCTTTGTGGATATCGGTCTGCACGAAGACGGCTTAGTTCACATTTCCCGTCTTTGCGATCACTTTGTCAGCGATCCGAACGAAGTCGTTCATACCGGTCAGATCGTAACCGTTTATGTCATGGAGACGGATGTGAACCGCAAACGGATTTCCCTGTCGATGCTTGATCCTTCAGCTCCGGCACCAGTCCGTAAACCATATAAATCCGATCACAGAAATTACTCTTCCAATACAAAACGAAACGTCAAGCAAGCCAGAAATAACCGCTAATTTCCTTCAAACCGCCTCCGCTTTCATGCCCCGAAGGCGGTTTCTTTATTTCAATCAAAAAAAGAGAATGCTTCTTACGGCACTCTCTTCAATTATTATTATTATTATTGGATCGTCTTTCTTTTGAGGAAGGTTCTGCATTCTACTCAAATCCGAGTTTCTTCAACACGTCATAGAAAATTTTCAGACTCACGCCGCAGATTGCGGCAAAGATGACAGATTTTACATACAGACTCACATTCAGCGCAAACTGATCAAGGTTAGCGGTTGCGGTCAACCCTCTGGAAGAGTCAGCGGTTGACTCCGTAAAGAAATATAGATAGAGGTCAAGGCATTCCGTAGGCCTCTTGTGAGGCAACAGTAAATAACAAACATGACTACAAGAATTCAGACCCATTTATATTTGAATTTATTTTTCATCCTTACACCTTAAACTTTTCCGGATTTACCTGATCTGTAAGGGGAGATATGGTTAAAAAACAGATGATTTTCTGTATTCCCGGGATAATGTTGCTCGTTCTTTTCAATCCCCTTCGATAGGAATTTGTTGCCCATTTCAATCATCCTCCTTTAAACGAAATGACCTTAGCATCCACTCCGTTCCAGTCTGATCAGAATACGAATCACTTTCTTCTTCATTCACGTTCGATTTAAAATCGTCATTTAAAATTATAAATTATGATTTTAATTAATTATCAACTCTTTTTTTATAAGTATTATTTATCTTATAAATTTGTTCTGTTGTCAATTTAATTTATATTTCTTTCTAGCCTGCTCTCATCAAAAAAAGCAAACCCTATCCCGGATAATTTCAGGATAGGGTCAAAATAAGCAAGCCTTTTTTTCAGTTTTCACGCCTGCCAGAAATTATGAATTTTTAGTCTGGTCAAGTCTGAATTTTGAGACATTCAGCGCACGGATGGAGTTGAGGATACAGAGTACGGAGACACCGACATCCGCAAAGACTGCTCCCCACATATTGACGATACCTAAAGCGCCAAGAATCAGCATGCCGATCTTGACGACCAGCGCAAAGATAATGTTTTCCTTCGCAATATGGATCGTTTTGCGGGAGATTTTAATCGCGGTAACGAGAGAGGCAAGCTGGTCATCCATCAGGACAATATCCGCCGCTTCAATTGCCGCATCACTGCCTAAGCTGCCCATCGCAATACCGACATCGGCACGGGTCAGTACCGGCGCATCGTTAATGCCATCTCCGACATAGGCCACTAAACCCTGATGCGGATGGTCAAGGATTTCTTCAAGACATTCGACTTTCTGCTCCGGAAGCAGCTGGGCACGGACTTCATCCATCCCCGTTTCGCGGGCAACTGCCTGGGCAACGGTTTCACTGTCTCCCGTCAGCATGATGAATTTCGAAATGCCTTCCTTATGCAGTAAGTTAAAGACGCTCTTTGCTTCTTCTTTCGGTTCATCGGCAACTTCAATCACCCCGGCAAACAGACCATCTACGGCAACATAGACGATTGTTCCGAAGCCGGAGCCTTCCGGTAATACAGATTCGGGAATATTCAGCGACTGCATCAGTTTGCGGTTTCCTGCCGCCACTTTTTTGCCATCGACATCCGCAATTAAGCCTTTGCCGGCAATTTCCTGCACATCGCCTACGCCTGCTTTCGGATCGGCAAGTTTTGCTTTCCGTTCAATACTTAATGCAATCGGATGGGTGGAGAATGCTTCTGCTTTCGCGGTCAGTTCAAGCAGTTCCTCATCGCTCATTCCTTCTGCCTGGATCTTTCTGACTTCAAAGGTTCCTTTGGTCAGGGTTCCTGTTTTATCAAAAACCATCGTTTTCACTTCAGCAAGGTCCTGCAGGTAAGTACTTCCTTTGACGAGAATGCCGCATTTTGAAGCACCACCGATTCCGCCGAAGAATGCGAGTGGTACAGAAATAACTAAGGCACACGGACAGGAAATAACCAGGAATTCGAGTGCACGGTAAATCCAGGTTGTCCATTCACCGGTAAAGAGTGACGGGATAATTGCGAGTGCAACCGCCGAGTAGACGACAACCGGAGTATAGATCCGCGCAAACTTGGTAATAAACTGTTCGGAACGGCTCTTCTTGTCCGTCGCATTTTCGACGAGATCGAGAATGCGGGCAACCGTCGAATTTTCGTAAGGACGGGATACTTTAACTTTTAAAAGGCCGGTTTCATTGATACAGCCGGAAATGACTTCTCCGCCCTCACGTACAGTACGCGGGACACTTTCGCCGGTTAATGCAGATGTATCAATCGAACTGGTTCCGGAAACGACAGTGCCATCAAGCGGGATTCGCTCACCCGGTTTAATGACAATAATGTCACCGGTTTTTACTTCTTCCGGATCGACTTCTTCAACTGTTCCGTCTTTTTCGAGGTTGGCATATTCCGGACGGATATCCATCAGTGCAGAAATACTCTTACGGGAACGATCCAGTGCGTAGGACTGGAACCATTCACCGACCTGATAGAACAGCATAACCGCTACCGCTTCAGAGTATTCCGTCAGGCAGAATGCACCAAGCGAAGCCACGGTCATCAGGAAGTTTTCATCCATGAAGTCTTTGTTCTGGATATTCTGCCAGGTCTTATGCAGAACATCTTTGGAAATATACAGGTAAATCAGCAGATAGACTGCTGCAAGCACAAGGGGTGGATAACTGATCCACAGTGTAGAGATCATTACCACAAAATAGCAGACTGCGGTAATGAGAATTCGTTTTAGATTTTTCTTCTGTTTTTTTGTCATATTCGCTTAAAAATGAATCACGATATCATCGTCGATTTTCTTCATTTTATCGGCAATTTCATGAATAATCTTTTCCTGTGCCTGAGCATCTGCATTGATCACTAACTTCTGAGTCATCAGGTTGACGGAGCAGCTTTCAACGCCATCGGTCGCATTTGCGCAGTCTTCCAGTTTTTTTGCGCAAGTCGGGCAGTCCACTTCTACTTTGTATGTCTTTTTCATAATCGGTCTCCTTATAGTTGAGCACTTGTTCAACTGTTTACACCTCGATTATACAACTTCCAAACAATTGCGCAACTATTCAACTGTTTTTCTTCAAAAAAATTTTGTGCCTTTCTGTGTCATTTTTTACATCCGATCAGACGATCTGTTTTGCTGATCACGATCTGATTTTTGTGAATTTAGTATTGTGAATTTTCCATGAATGTTGACAGGTTTGATAAAATAGATGAATAGTAATCCATCGGACTAAATCCTTCTTTAACGAAGAAAGCTCCGGTTACGCCGTCAATTCCATATCCTGTGAGATATTTAATGCATATTCTGTGAAAGGAACTTATTTCATGAGTCAAACCGAAAAGACCACTGTCAATAATGCCCTGCCTCCTTATGAAATTCAGGATCAGGCTGCTTATGACCGGGCAAAATCCAATACTCCCGATCCCCAAATCATTGAGCATCTTGCGGATTTCTATAAAATCATGGCCGATTCCACCCGCCTGAAAATTCTGATTGCCTTAGAAAGCGGCGAGCTGTGTGTCTCGGATATTGCGATGCTTGTCAATATGTCCCGTTCTGCTGTTTCTCACCAGTTAAGTTCCCTGAAAGCAGCCAAGCTTGTTCAGAGTCGCAAAGAAGGCAAAGGCGTTTACTATACGCTGGATGACGAACATATCCATTCCATCATCAAGGTTGCCCTGACCCACATTCAGGAATAAGAAGCCGGATTGCGGATTCGCTGTGCTGCAATCTTCTTCATTAACTTGATCAGCATCATTTCATCATTCACATTCAGCCTGCCCTGTGCAGGCTTTTTTAATGTCTGAGAAAAGAAAGAAGAAGAGCCGTGAAAAAAAGCTGCCATGCGGCAGCTTTCAAGGATAAATCGAATGATTCAAATTATGATAATGATCAGTTTTCTGCTTATTTAACAGTTACGGAAGTGATATGCGGGTTAACGCCTTCGTACCAGTATAAGAAGCCTTCGCAGTCGATGACATCGCCGACTTTGAGGTCTTTAACCGTTTTGTAGACTTCAGTGTCTGCACCAGTTAAATAGGATTCAACGACAAATGTGTAAGTTGCATCGTCTTTATTGACTTTGAAGTACAGGTCATCGCCTTCTTCGCCGGAGCCATCCCAGTTGTATAAGAATGCAGCATCGGAACCATCTTCAGCAGGAGCTACTGTTAAGTCAGTGAATTCAACGAGCTGGTTCTGGTGTTTGATCAGTTCTTCTTCCTGATTTAAAAGATCAGTAACATTAGTCGGTTCTGCAATCCAGGTGTCGCCTTCAATCACTTCAACTTCAGCGCCTTCAGCAACTTCAATTTCTCCGGACCATTCAGTCTTGAAGCCTTTAACTTTGATTTTTGCGCCATCTGTTAATTTGTCATACAGATCTTCGGAAACGGCAGCATTGTAGATGAAGTATGCACCATCCGGATCCTGAGCATAGATTGTCGCTTTGTCTTCCCACCAGGACTGTTTTCCCTGCACGTATGCTTCGATGGTAACTTCGGAATCCATTTCAGCATCCATGTATTCCTGATAAGTCATTACGCCTTCAGATTTTGCGCTTGGATCAGCAGCAGTTGTTTCTGTAGTTGCGGTTGCGGATGAAGCAGTGGATGAAGTTCCGCCATTATTGGACGAGCATCCAGTCAGGGCCATCCCTGCGCATAAAAGCAAAGCAGTTAAGGCATTCTTTTTCATATTTCCTCCTGTTTGACAGCATCAGCTGTCTTTATCCCCTTTGCGGGTCAACACCTTTAGTTTACTTGTTTTTTGAACAAACGGATTAAAATAATGCCTATTCGACATATATTTTCAAAAATACTTCATCGCTGCAGAACGCTCAGTCTTTTATGCATTTTTTGGTACATATTTACGCCCACGCCGACTTATAACTCTATATCACTCTATAATCCACCGGTTCCTTCTAATTCAGCATACCAGCCAATCCCCTTATTCAACCATCCCTGTTTTTCCAGAGTATTCGCTTCATTTTTGGATGTTGTATACATATGACTTCCTGCATCTGCTGCATTCGGATTGAACAGACGATAAACCGGAACCTGCTGCAGGGGATCCGAATAGAAACCAATTCCTTCGTTTTGCCAGCCTGCTTCCATCAATGTCATTCTTTCATCGGCGTCCCGTGTGAAATGATGTTCACCGGAATTTGGATTGTATACCCGATAAACTTCCTCACCCGACTGCGCTCCTGTCCAGCCGCTGCTAAAAATCTTCCATTTTCTCTTGATCCATAAAAAAATAGCAGATTTCTTCCCTTGAGGCTTGTTCCTGCTGAGGCCTGCTCCTCAAGGATTCCTGCATCTT
>JBJEFF010000096.1:0-10070 GCA_051873775.1 Allobaculum sp.
AGGCGCGGACATATTGTTATACGAGTGAATTTGCGATTTGTTGTCAGAATTCACAGAATATCTGAAAGTTAGTCAAAGAAGAGTCGGTTAGAAAGGATCAAAGGCTGAAAAAGCGGAAATGACTTAGTTAAAAAGAGCAGATGAATGATTTGCAGAGGAAATGACTTCAGAAATATGGATAAAAAAGCATAATCGGATAAAAAAGCATAATTAGATATTAAACACAATACGGAGGAGATAAGCAAGATGAAAAGTAAAATTTTTACCTGAAAAAATGTAACAAAATTACATATCTCAAAATGGTTTAGTTGAAGAAAACGGTATCATTTTATATAAATTTTTTGCTAAAAATTGAATATTGGCGATAGGTATGGGATATTTTCAAAATTGTCAAATTTTAGGTAAAATTTTAATTCGGTAAATTGGTTAAAGTTTACCGATACATCGGATAATTTAGTGAAAAAACAGAGAAAACCCTTACAGAGCCTATTGTTTTAGATTTTTTGCTATGCTATCATTCGGTTGTAAACAAAGCGCAGAGAGCGCGACTTAGTAAAGAGTACACGTTAAGTTACTCTTATTAAGTTATCTAGAAAGGGTACAAATCAGTACTATGGAACTCAACAAATTATTTAAAGGCATGTTAGCTGGTGCAATGGCACTCTCCCTTGCAGCATGCGGAAACTCTGGATCATCTGACTCAACTGCTTCTTCAGCAGCTGGTGGCGAAGGCGGAGAAGGTGAAGTATCTGTCTTCTACTACACATTCGGTGATGACTATATCTCTACAGTCCGTGCCGCTCTTGACAAAGACTTAACAGATGCAGGCGTTACTTTTAATGACTATGATGGCGGTAACAACCAGACTATTCAGACTGAACAGGTTCAGACAGCAATCTCCAAAGGCGCAAAACTCCTCGTTGTAAACCTTGTTGATACAGCTTCCCAGGACGCCGCTAAAAACATCGTTGACATGGCAGAATCCGCTGGTATCCCAGTTATCTTCTTCAACCGTTCCGTTGACGAAGAAGTTATCACTGCTTACGACAAAGCTGCTTTCGTAGGAACTGACTACGAAATGGCTGGTAAGATGCAGGGTGACATGATCGGTGACTTCCTGAACGCTAACTACGACGACGTTGATATCAACGGCGACGGCACTATCTCCTACATCATGCTGAAAGGCCAGGAAGGTAACGCCGAAGCAGACGCTCGTACTCAGTACGGTGTTGAAAATGCTGATGCTAAACTCGAAGCTGAAGGACACAACAAACTTGCTTACTACAAAGCAGATGCTCCTACTAAATACGAACTGGATAAAGATGGTGCATGGTCTTCCGCTCAGGGTACTGATATCGTTCAGAACGCTCTGTCCCAGTACAACGAAGACAATGGCGATATGATCGAATTAGTCATCGCAAACAACGATGGTATGGCTCTTGGTGCTATGTCCGCATTACAGAACGCCGGCTATAATACTGGTGAAGAAGGAAGCAGAACGATTCCTATCTTCGGTGTTGACGCATTAGACGATGCTAAAGCTGCAATTGACGAAGGCAAAATGACTGGAACTATCAAACAGGATGGCGAAGGTATGGCTAACGCTATCTGCACAATGGTTCAGAACATGCTGTCCGACAAAGACAAATTTGATTCCCTTGATGCAGCAAACGTAATCGGCACCTGGAGAATTAACATTCCTTATTCTGAATATAAAGCATCCTAAATGAATAACTTGTAATAATTATTTAGCCACGGATACTTCTCCGTGGCTAATTTTGTAGGTAAATGTCCACAATGCGATTGTTTTAAAAAATCGCATTTACCCCATAGATATGGGAAAAATATAAAAAAGAAAGGATTTTACATGGAACTGGAAACAAATAAGGCGGGCAGAAGTGGTTTAGGCGCTGCGGCTGGTCAGAAAAACACAACTGTTCATGACGAAGCCTGGCAGAAAGCCCACCCTGTTGTTCTTGAAATGAAGAACATCAATAAAGCATTCCCTGGCGTAAAAGCTCTGGATGGTGTTTCCTTGAATGTCCGTGCTGGATCCGTTCACGCTCTGATGGGCGAAAACGGCGCCGGTAAATCCACGCTGATGAAATGCTTGTTCGGGGTTTACTCGAAGGATGACGGAACGATCATTTTCGATGGTCAGGAAGTTAATTTTAAGAACTCCAAAGAAGCACTGGAAAATGGTGTGGCGATGGTGCATCAGGAGTTAAACCAGGCGTTAAAGCGAAACGTCATGGATAATATCTGGCTCGGACGCTATCCGACCCATCACGGCATCGTTTCCGAAAAGGAAATGTATGACGGAACCAAAGCAGTATTCGACAAACTGGAAATTGACGTCAATCCGAAAACAGTCATGTCTACTATGCCTGTTGCTGAACGTCAGATGGTTGAAATTGCCAAGGCAGTTTCTTTCAACTCAAAAGTCATTGTATTTGACGAACCGACTTCCTCTTTAACGGAAGAAGAAGTCGAACACCTGTTCAAAATTATCAATATGCTGCGCGACAACAACGTGGCCATCATCTACATCTCTCACAAGATGGATGAAATTCTGCGGATCTCTGATGAAATCACAGTTATGCGTGATGGGCAGTGGGTTGCGACAGAATTTGTTGAAAATATGAACATGAACAAGATCATCAAACTGATGGTCGGTCGTGAACTGACCAATCGTTTCCCTCCAAAAGACAATAGCGTCTCCGATGAAGTGTCCCTGGAAGTAAACGGCATGACCGGTCTTTATAACAACCTGCGCGATGTATCGTTCAATGCCCATAAGGGCGAAATTCTCGGTGTTGCCGGTCTGGATGGTGCAGGACGTACCGAACTGCTTGAAACGATCTTCGGTGTTGCGACCCGTAAAGAAGGAACGATCAAACTGCATGGTCAGCAGATCAAGATCAATAACCCGAGACAGGCGGTTAAGCACGGTTTAGCCCTGCTTACCGAAGAACGCCGTGCAACCGGTATTTTCGGAATCCTGGATATCCGTGCCAATACCGCAATTGCCAATCTGAAGAACTACACCAAGATGGGAATTCTTTCCGATGCTGCCATGAAGAAAGATACCGACTGGTCGATTCAGGCAATGCGGATTAAGACACCAAGCCAGCAGACGAAGATCTCCGCACTGTCCGGTGGTAACCAGCAGAAAGTCATTCTCGGACGCTGGCTGCTCACAAAACCGGAAATTCTGCTGCTCGATGAACCGACTCGTGGTATCGACGTCGGCGCAAAATACGAAATTTACGAACTGATCAGCAACCTCGCTAAAGAAGGCAAGACCATCATGATGGTCTCCTCGGAAATGCCTGAATTACTCGGTGTCTGCAACCGGATTCTCGTTATGTCCGGTGGCCGTCTTGCCGGAGAAGTTGATGCCGATCATACAAGCCAGGAAGAAATTATGACACTGGCTGCCAAGTACGTATAAGAGGAGAAAGAGACAATGTCAGAAAGTACAAAAGCGAAGAAACGCAACCGCGTCCAGATCTGGCTCGATGACTATAAGCAGATGAACCAGAAGGATAAACGCCGTGCGATTTCCTCATTACTGCTGAACAACGCGATGTATATCATCATTCTGATCGCGGTCATCTTCATCGCCATTCAGGAACCGAAATATGTATCCGTCCGTTCAATCGTCAATATTATTAACTTAACTGCTGCTAAACTGCCGATCGCTTTAGGTATCGGCGGATGTATCGTACTGACTGGTACCGATATTTCTGCAGGACGTATGGTTGGTCTTGCTGCCGTAATTATCGCTTCCATGTCGATTACGAATAACCGTATTTTCCCGGGTCTGGAACCATTACCAATTATCGTTCCATTACTCATCGCAATGTTAGTATGCGGATTCATCGGATTTGTCAATGGTTTCTCTGTTGCAAAATTTAAGCTTCATCCATTTATCGTAACCTTAGCTACTCAGCTGATTACTTACGGTATCATCCTGATCTACCTGAAATTAGGTACAAACAACGGCCAGACTCTTTCCGGATTTGACCCGTCCTACCGTAACATCGTCAACGGAACTCTGTTCACGATCGGTGGCGCAATCGTTCCGTTCTATGTTCTGTATGCCATCATCCTCGTTTTCCTGATGTGGGTTATCTGGAACAAAACTACATTCGGCAAGAACATGTTCGCAGTTGGTTCCAACGAAGAAGCTGCAACTGTTTCCGGTGTTAATGTATCCCGCACAATCATCATGGTATTCGTTCTTGCAGCGATCATGTATTCCTTAACTGGCTTTATCGATGGTGCACGTATCGCATCCGTTAACGCCAATACTGGTTTCAACTATGAATGTGATGCCATCGCTGCCTGTGTAATCGGTGGTGTATCGTTCGTCGGTGGTACTGGACGTATCTCCGGTATCGTAATCGGCGTACTGCTTCTGCAGATTATCTTCACCGGCTTAAGCTACATGGCTGTTGACCAGAACTACATTTACGTAATCAAAGGTATTATCATCCTCGTTGCCTGCGCAATCGATATGAGAAAATACCTCACGAAGAAATAGTCAGAAGAACAATTATCCTTCTCGACAGAGAATTATTCCTGAACCAATTACCAAGGTTTATATCCCTTTCAGGCAGCAGTCTGCGCAATCCACCGCGCAGGCTGTTGTTTTTTTTGGAAAGAGGGAAGAAAAAAGAAAAAGGAATGAGGATCAGGATTAAACCCGTTAAAATAGATGCATTGAAGTAGAAGTAAAGGAAGTAAAGAATATGGCTGATTTAAAACCGGATAATACAACGCAGACTGATCCGAATCCAGAAGCGAATCACACAACAAAAGAACTGCCTGAACATGACGGCGGTTTATATAAAAATCTATCCGTTTCCGTAAAGACGCTCTCCATCGCAATTGTTACCGGGATTGCCTTAATCATCATTCTGATGTTTATGGGGCAGAAAGACGGCGGTTATACGGTCTCTTATGATTCAAGAGGCGGCAGCGATGTGTCCTCGCAGCTCTATCAGTATCAGGATGAACTTGTCCTGCCCAAAGAGCCGACCAGAGAAGGGTATACATTTACGGGCTGGTATGTCGATGAAAATGCGACAGTTCCTCTTGAGCTGCCAGTGGAAGTTGAAGGATCATCCGAATATTATGCCGGCTGGAAAGAAAACTGATTTCAGTCGATATTTCTCATACTCATCGGGAGAATGAAAGATTCTGGAAAGAATGGAAATGCGAAGAGTGCCATTCATTTTTTCTAAAAAATGACGATTTTATCTGTTTGAAACCGCAAAGAATCAAAATAAAAAATTCTTGTACAATTCTCGGGTTTTGTGTAATGTATTTTAGTACATTTGCTTTATAATGACGCATAGATATCAAGAGCAGGCGAGAGACACGGCTCAATGACCCTGCACCAACCTCTAGAACATAAGTTCTAGGAAGGTGGTCCAGCCGCGGACGATACGAAGTCGCTTGAATGAGATTCCAGCATACTTCGGTATGCTTTTTTTAATATCGTCCATACTCAGGAGGAAAAATATGAAAGATTACATTTTTACCAGTGAATCTGTAACCGAAGGCCATCCAGACAAAATCTGCGATCAGATTGCCGACACCATTGTCGATGAAGCATTACGCCAGGATCCGTATTCCAACATGGCTGTAGAAGCTACGATCAAAGATGATTTCATTCTGGTTTATGGCGAAGCGAACACCAAAGCAACTATTGACTACGAAAAAATCGCCAAGGATGTTTTAAAGAAAATCGGATACCCGGAAGATTACCATGTAACTGTTGTTGTAAACCAGCAGTCTCCGGAAATCCACAATGCGGTCAATCGCGATGAAAATGGAACTTTAAAAGTCACTGCCGGTGACCAGGGCATTATGTTCGGCTACGCATCCAATGAAACGGATGAATATCTGCCGGCACCAATCTTCTATGCTCATACTCTGAGCCGTCAGTTAACCAAAGTCAGAAGACAGCACCCGGATCTCTTAAAGCCGGATGGAAAAACTCAGGTTTCCGTAGAATATAAAGACGACAAGCCAGTCCGCATTGATACCATCGTGGTTTCTTCCCAGCACTCCAAAGACATTACTCAGGAAGAACTGCGTAAGCTGATCCGTGAAGAAGTTATTGATCCCGTCATTCCAGCTGAAATGCTCGACAAAAATACGAAATACTTCATCAACCCGAGCGGCTCTTTCGTTGTCGGCGGATCCTTCGGTGACTCCGGAACTACTGGACGTAAAATCGTCTGCGATACTTACGGTGGAATGGGTCATATCGGCGGCGGATGCTTCTCATCCAAGGACCCGACCAAAGTAGACCGTTCAGCTGCTTACTATGCACGCTGGGTGGCCAAAAACCTTGTCGCAAACCACTATTGCGATAAAGCGGAAGTGGAAGTTGCTTATGCGATCGGCCGTGCTGAACCAGTATCCATCTGTGTGGATACATTCGGTACCGGAAAAATGAGTGATGAAGAAATCCTTGAAGTCGTTAAACACAACTTCAACTTCGAAGTCGGAAACATCCTCGATGAGCTCGATTTAAGACGTCCGATCTACGCTCGCACTACCAACTACGGTCATTTCGGTGACCCGGAACTGCCTTGGGAAAAGATCATCGAATTAAAACCTGTTAAATAGACAGAATCACAAATAGAAATCGAACAGACAGTGAACCTGAATCCGGAGCCAAATCCGGCGGGTTCACTTTTTTGCGCAAACAGGTATAGGGATCGTCAGCGTTAAAAAATAGTGTGTATTTTGTTTCCGTCCTCCTGAGGATAATCGATCTACATTCCGGATATGAAAACAGGATGCTAGACCTGATGCCGCATCCTGTTTTTGTCGGATAATGCTGAATAAGACTGAGAGAAGAAGAGCCTGCGACTGAATAGAGTCCAATGCTATGCCCAGCGCGGATCCTGCAGATCAACGGGTTCTTCGTTAAACGTGGCGCTGATTAAGGTATCGCCAAGATAATTGAGTTCCATATAGAACAGCGGAATATCCTGGTTCATGTAGTACATGAAAATCCGGTCGCCCGTCCAAAGGTTTAAAGAGGGGATCTTCTCATGATCCACCCAGACTAGTTCGCCTTCATCACAATCTTTCATCTCACCCGACCAGTGACCCCCGCAGTATAAGAACATCAGTTCACTGAACAGAGGATCTTCCTCATGTTTGCGGAAGTTAAAGGTGATAATGCCTTTAAGCTTGGGATCATGCCAGGTTAGTCCTGTTTCTTCAAGACACTCTCTCTGCATGCAGCCAAGGACAGTTTCTCCGTTTTCGAGCTTGCCGCCGACCCCGATCCACTTGTCCTGATTTATATCGTTTTTCTTGCGTACGCGGTGAAGCATCAGTACCTGATTGTCTTTAGCGATGTAGCCTAAAGTTGTGACTAACATGAAGATCATCCTTTCAAATTGATAAAACGGAATTCGTGATTTCAGTATACCGCAATGGACAAAGAGGGGAGGATTTTGCGAAAACAGAGGGAAAAATTGCGAACTAGATGCCTTTACCGGCCTTAAGATTGACTTAAAAGTTAGCGCAAACTAAACTTGAACTATGCAACCAGTAAATAAAGATTCTAAACTTACCGAATCCGTTGAAGACTATCTCGAATCCGTACTTGTTCTTTCATCAAAACTGCCTCACGTGCGCAGCGTTGATGTCGCAAGTCACCTTGGTTTTTCCAAACCTTCTGTCTCCCATGCAGTCAGACTGCTTTCGGAAGAAGGGCTGCTCGAAGTGACCAAGAATAAATTTCTGGTTTTAACCGATAAAGGAAGAGAAGTTGCCGAACATACCTATGCACGCCATGTCTTCTTTACTGACATGCTGATGGCGATCGGTGTGGATCAGACCACCGCGGAAACGGATGCATGCCGCATTGAACATGTAATCAGTCAGGAAACGTTTGATGCGATTGTCAGATATTATAAAGAACATGAAGACCACAAAGAACAGGCAGAGTGAATTCAGCCTGTTTTTTTGTGAGTCGTTTTAAACTAGAAGAGAAACAAACGAACAGAATAAACTGAGCGGATCACTGAATCAGCCAGTTTTAATTTGATAAATTCAACTTTATAGAAACTGTAAACAGCAGAGAAAGGAGAATTGCGTATGCATGCTGAAGTTTTAGCGCCAGCTGGAAATATGGAGGCTTTACAGGCAGCTTTTGCGGCAGGAGCCGATGCCGTCTATTTCGGACTGCCGATGTTCGGTGCCCGTGCTTTTGCGAAGAATTTTACTTTAGAACAGGCAAAGACGGTCATTGAACAGGCTCATCAGGTGTCCCGCAAAATCTATGTCACGATGAATACGCTCATTGAAGAAGATCAGATGGAACAGGCTTATGAATATGCCAAAGCCCTCCATGAAATGGGTGTCGATGCCCTGATTGTTCAGGACTTAGGACTGATTCATCTTTTACATCATCGTCTGCCGGATCTTGAACTCCATGCCTCCACACAGTTATCCGTTACAACGCCTTATCAGATTGACCAGCTGCGCAAACTTGGCATCAAACGTGTCGTTCTCGCCCGTGAAGCCACGCTAGAACAGATTGAAGCGTGCGCCAAAACCGGAATGGAACTTGAAGCTTTCGTTCATGGCGCGCTTTGTATTTCCTATTCCGGTCAGTGCCGGTTTTCCCAGGTGCGCTATGACCGTTCAGGCAATAAAGGTGCCTGTGCGCAGCCTTGCCGAATGGAATATACGCTTGAAGAAGACGGCAAGCCTGTTTCTACACAGGGAAGATATCTTCTTTCGCCGCGTGATTTATCCTTAGTGACACGTGTCGATCAGCTTGTCAAAGCCGGTGTCTATTCGCTGAAAATTGAAGGGCGTATGAAATCTCCCGAATATGTCTATGAAAGTGTCCGTGCCGCAAAGCTTGGTGTCGAAGGCAAGAAACTGAGTTCAGCCGATCTTGCTCAGCTGAAAACTGCATTTAACCGCGGTTATACATTCGGACATACATTTGGAGAAACCGGTCTGGATTTAATGAACCCGAAAACGTCCAATCATCAGGGCGTGGAAATCGGTGAAGTCCTGTTCCAGAAAAATGACCGGGTCCGGGTAAAACTCACGGCAGATCTCAGTCAGAACGATGGTCTGCGCTTTGTCTCCGGTAATTATGAAGCCGGAGGGGTCGCAAACTTTATCTATGATTCCAAAGGGAAACTGATCTCCGGAGCTCATGCAGGTCAGACTGTGGATATTAAGGTTAACCAGCGGGTCCAGAAAGGTGCGACTGTTCGCCGGACGTCGAGTTTTGAAATGACGAAAGAAGTCGAAAATGCGATGAAGAAAAACAAGCCGCAGGCGACTGTTGACTTTCATTTTGAAGCGAGAAAGATTGGCGAGCCGATGCGCCTTGTGGCCACAGACGGAAGTCATACCGTTGAAGTGGAAATGGGCGAGTTGCAGCAGGCGAAAACTGCTCCGACCACTCCGGAACAAATCGATCACGCCTTAAGCAAGACAGGAAACTCCTGGGCGAAGGTGAATTCGATCTCGATTGTTCTTGGCGAATATCCGTTTATCCCCAATAAAATCCTCAATGAAATGCGCCGGGCTGCATTAGATCAGCTTGATGAAAAACGTTCCGAAAAAACACCGATCCGTGAAGTGGATTATCACTTTGAATTAGAACCCGTCGCAAAACCATCCAGTTTTGTTGAAATTATGAAAAAGGATCAGGTTATGGAAGATGGTCTGACTCAGATCAGCGAATTCCCGTTAGCCAATACGATCCGCAAAGCTTCCATACTCCATGATCAAGGGGAATACTGCGATCATTTAGGCAAAGGAAAGATTGTCGGCAGCATGAATATCACCAATTCCTATGCCTTAGCCGCTCTTCTTGAACTCGGTTACCAGGGAGCGGTGCTGAGTGGTGAGCTTTCCGATACCGGAAGAGAATCCCTGCTTCAGGCATTTAAAACACGTTACGGATTTGATGCGCCGGTCATTATGACGGTTTATGAAAGACCGCGCCTGATGCTGATGAAACACTGCCCGGTCAACACCGCATTAAAAGACGGAAAAAGAAA
>JBJEFF010000097.1:0-10046 GCA_051873775.1 Allobaculum sp.
TTTAGCATACAGATGAGGATTGGTTATTTATACCCTCCGATTTTTTGACGCTTACCACTGACCATAAGCGCAAAAATCCCCGAACTTCGGATTTAACCGATCGATTCGAGGATTTTTCTGTATTCTTATACGATGAATCAAATACGTTATTTCTGAGCATTCATCTGAAAATCAGATATTTTCAGATTGGCGCTGATTTACTTATCCTTATGTTTGGACTGATCGACATGCAGGATATGACGCTCTTTTGATTGTTGTGGTTCTTCCTTTTTGTCGGATTTTTCTTCTTTTTCCGGCAGTTCAAGGATGACCTGTTCAATGCGGTTTTTCTGCAGATTGATGACACGGGCTTTAACACCGTGTTCAAGTTCAACCGATTCACCTAAAGTCGGAAAGCGGCCAAGTGTTTCAATAATCAGACCACCGATCGAATCGTAGTCTTCACTGTCGAGATCAAGATCGAGTTCATCATTTAAGTCATGGAGTGAAATATAACCTTTGACTTTGTATTTATTCGGAGCGGTCTGCTGAATGTTTTCGTTTTCAGCGCCGTCGAATTCATCCTGAACTTCACCGATGATTTCCTCAACGATATCTTCCACCGTCAGAATCCCGGCAAGTTCACCGTATTCATCGAGAACGATGGTCATGTTGTACTGGTCTTTCTGAAGTTCGGAGAGCAGTTCGTTAATTCCTTTGTTTTCAATTGTAAAATACGGTTTTCTTAAAAGTTTGCGCAGATCAAATGGTTCATTCGGATCGGTGAAAATCAGATCTTTCATATTCACGATTCCAATGATGTTGTCCGGATTGCCTTCATACACTGGCAGACGGGTGTAATGATCACGTCTGTAAATGCGTTCGAGTTCTTCCCGGCTTGTGTTGACGTCGATCGAAGTGACATGAACGCGCGGCACCATGATCTGACTCGCCTTGGCATCCGTAAAATCAAATACATTGCGGATCATGTCACGTTCATCTGCCTCAATGACTCCTTCTTCATGAGAGACATCAAGAATCGTATGCAGTTCGCTTTCGGTAATCGCCACATTTTTCGAGGTGTCTTTCACACCGAGCAGGCGCAGGATCATCGACGAGAATAAATTGATAAACCAGATGACCGGGGTCAGTACCCGCATCAGAAACAGGATAATCGGCGCATAGATCAGCGCAAATTTTTCTGGATTGTTGGTCGCAAATGTTTTCGGGGTGATTTCACCGAAAACGAGGATCAGGAATGTGATCAGGAACGTTGCGATCGAAACCGCATATCCGCCGAACTTGTAGGCAATCATCGAAGAGAGAGATGCCATGAAAGTATTGACGAGGTTGTTGCCGATCAGAATCGCCGACAGCATTTTTGCTTCATCCTTAAAGATGGTGAGCACCATCTCCGCCCGTTTGTTTCCCTGTTCGGCCAGAGTACGGATCCGGATTTTATTGACACCGACTAATGAGGTTTCGGCGGATGAGAAAAAGCCGGATAGAAGCAATAGAACAAGAAGCAGAACGACTTCAGTTAAAGTTGACCCATTCATAATGATTCTCCCTGACGGTGAGTCCGTCTACTGTTATTTTCAAACGAGTCCTTCGCTATTTGCGAATGAAATGATCGTAAACTGTGATAGTCTGTACTGTTTTCCATTTTGTGAATATATTTCTCCTTTAAATATCAGAATCTACTGAATGTATAGCATTATGCGACATGTCCATCTTTTTGGCAATCAGGCAGTCCGACTGTTTCGTCTATTCCTGTTTAGCTGATTTTTCAATCAGATCGGCAACGCATTTTGAAGCCATCGCCAGACCGGCACTCGCCGGAACAAAGATCGACGAGGGCAGGCTCTGACCCGGTTCCATCTCCATCGGAATTTCCCTCGAGCAGACAGTCATGATCTTATCGCGGATCTTTTCCTTGCGTTTCCACTGGCGCAGTCTTCTAGCCATCGGATCATTCTGTGTGTTTTCCAGCTCACAGATCTGCAGCTGAAGCGGATCTTTGCGTCTTGCCATTCCCATGCTGCAAAGAATCGGAATTTTATGATCCAGTGCGAACAAGATAAGTTCCTGCTTGGAGCGCATCGAGTCGATACAGTCGAGAATGTAATCGGGATGAAGATTCTCAATCCAGTCATTTAAGTTTTCGTCATACCAGCCGGTATAGAGAATCACATTCGTTTCGGGACGAATCTGCGCAATCCGTTCTTTAAAGATTTCAGTTTTCGCCTGATCCACCGTTGTGGTCAGGGCACAGAGCTGACGGTTCAGATTGGTCGGTTCGACGACATCTCTATCAATCAGAATCAGCGTACCGACCCCGCTGCGGGCTAAAGCTTCAATCGCAAAGCCGCCGACTCCGCCGCATCCGGCAACAAGTACAGTCGCATTTTCCAGCGTGCGGATGGCATTTTCTCCGTATAACAAAGTTGCGCGGGCTAAACTATCGGCCATACCATTCCTCCAGATCCGCCAGGATCTTTTCCTTGTCAGCCGGTTTATACCAGTGCACCGGCATCTGGTGATTAAACCAGGTCATCTGACGTCTGGCATACTGGCGTGTGTGGATTTTGATCTGTTCTCTGACGGTATCAAGATCTTCTTTTCCTTCGAGCCAGCCCGCAAATTCCTTATAGCCAATACCCTGGAAACTGTTCCACTGACGACTTTCTTGTGAGGAAAAAAGTCGTTTTACTTCTTCGGCAAGGCCTTCATCAAACATCTGATCGACCCGTTTTTCAATGCGTTCGATTTCAATGGGACGCTCATCTTTTAAACCGATCATATACACATCGTAGATGGCTTCATGTTTCTGATCCGCTTCCCTTGCGGATTTTTTCTTCCCTGATTTTGCCATGACCGCTGCCCGAAGCAGGCGCTGCCGGTTATTGGGATGGATTTTTTCAAGAGCGGCGGGATCTTCCTGGTGGAGATAGTCGAATAATTCTTCATTACTCCACTCACTGATCTCTGCCATGATTTCTGTTTCAGCGGGATCTTCTTCTTCAAACGCGTAATCATATAAAGCCGCTTTGACATAAAGTCCCGTTCCCCCGCAGAGAATCGGGACATGATCACGGGATTCAATTTCAGCAATTTTTTCACGGCACATCTGCTGGAACAGTTTAACGTTCCATGCCTCATCAATTGGCTGAATGTCGATTAAATGATGGGGAATTCCTTCTGTTTCTTCCGGACGGATTTTGGCTGTGCCGATATCCATGCCTTTGTAGACCTGCATCGAATCCGCTGAAATAATTTCGCCACCTAGCTCCTTTGCAGCCGCAATGGCGAGTGAACTTTTTCCGGACGCTGTCGGTCCGACAATCGCAATCACTTTAGACACGTTCAAACTCCTTAGCCAACTCTTTTAAAGTCAGCGAAATCACAGTCGGCCTGCCGTGCGGACAATGGAAAGGCTGATCGCACTGAACTAAATCTTCAATGATACATTCCATCTGATCCTTGTTTAAGGCATGGTTAAAGCGGACTGAGGAATGGCAGGCGCACGTCGCAATCATATGACGGCGCAGTTCCTTGATATCCACGATCTGGTGCTGCTGGAACCAGGTAAACAGATCATCGAGTGTTTTTTCCGGATCAACGAGAGACATCCAGGACGGTTCTTCCTGCAGTTCGATCGTATGATCATCTACCTTCACAAACTTCAGACCATAGAAAGCGGTCTTTTCATTTAAGCAATCTAGGTTTGCCATTAAGTCCGTGGGAATTGTTAACTGTAGCGGAATCATTAACGGCTGAGTAACTGTGACCGGCTTTTCAAATTCTTTCTGAATCTTCTCGAAATTAGCGCGCTCGGCTGCCGCATGCTGATCGATGATGACCAGACCATCCGGACCTTCGCACAGAATATAGGATTCCTTGAGCTGACCGATAATTTTCAGATTCAGGAAAAACTCGTTCGCTTTATGTTTCGGTACCTGACCAGCCGGATAATTAACCGGTTCGGATGGGAAATTCGGATTATTCACCGGACGTTCTGCCGGTCTGAAATTCTGACCGCCATTCACCGGCGCCTTGATCGGCGTGGTACTCTGTGCCGGTTTAACCGGAGCAGCCATAGCCTGCGGTTGTGAGTTACTGGATGTATTCCACCATTCATTGCCTGTCTGCTGATCGGCAATTAACGACTTCGCCGGATCGGCGAGGTTTTCTTTCAGGAAGGTCGGATCCTGAGGTTTCGGAGCAGAAATCTGATTTTCAGATTTTTGATCTCTGCCCGAAAAAGCCGGATTTTTCGTTCGGTCGTTTTGACCCAAAGATGTAATTGGAGCTGACGGTTTTGGTGTAGAAGATTGTTTTCTGCCGAAAATATCTTCCACCCTGTTCGGCTCAAGTCCCTGCGGATAGCCCGGGCGCGTTTTGGACACCGGCATCTGGATCTTTTCCTCGTCCGGTTCAGTTTCCCGTTTTTTCGGATAAACTAATTCAGCCTGAAGCTGTTCGGCATTCGGTTTGGAAGAGACAATCTGCGGAACCTGAATTTCTTCTTCAAACAGCTCATGGATCGTATCGATAATGAGCTGGGTTAAATATTCTTCCTTGGAAATCCGCACTTCCAGTTTGTTCGGATGAACGTTGACATCCACAAGCTGAAAGTCTGTTTCAATCTCAATAAAACAGATCGGATAGCGGTCTTTCGGCATATATTCACGATAGCCTTCAATTACCGCTTTTGTGATCGGCCATGACCGGATGGTCCGTCCGTTCAGGCAGATATAGATATAGTTTTTAGAAGCACGCGTCACGCTTGGCTGCATCGCATAGCCACTGATCGTAAAATCATCGGACTGGCGGAAAAATTCCACCGCCTCGCGTGAAGGCACCATGCCAAACATCTGATAGAGAATTTCACGACGGTCGGAACGTCCGCTTGTCTGGAAGACTAGACGGTTATCATGACGCAGCGTGAAACGGACTTCCGGATGGGCAAGCGAGAGTTTATTGACCGCATCGGCAATCACGGAAAATTCGTAGTTCGGTTTCTTCAGATATTTGAAGCGTGCCGGGGTATGTAAAAACAGACCGGTCACTTCAATACGAGTACCCTGCGGAGCATCGATATGATCCCAGCTTTTCAGGTCGCCATATTCAAATTCAATGCGTGTTCCCTCTTTGCCATCGCTCGTCGTGCAGACCACTTTGGCAACAGAAGCGATGGAAGGCAGTGCTTCCCCGCGGAAACCCATCGTCGCAATCGCAAATAACTCTTCTTCATTTTTCAGCTTGCTTGTGGCGTGGCGTCTGAAAGCAGTGCGGGCATCGTCATAACTCATGCCGCAGCCATCATCTGTGACCACAACACCGGCAATACCGCCCTCAAAGACTTCGATATCGATGGAGCTAGCACCGGCATCGAGTGAGTTTTCAACGCATTCCTTGACGATATTTACCGGACGATCAACAACTTCGCCCGCCGCAATCATATTGGTTAAATGCGGATCCAACACATGAATCAGTCCCATAAATACCTCCTTCTGGAAAGAGAAAATCCAGTGAGTCCATCCACTGGATTTTCAGATTATTCTTTTTCTTTATTGTATTTCAACAGCCTAATCGGCGCATTTTTCAGCCTGTGTTTTCAGTTTATAAATCAGATCTAAAGCTTCCCGCGCACTCAGTTCATCCGGATCGATCTTCATCACTTCCTCAATAAAGTTGAGACGTTCCACTTCTTTCGGGTCCATCACAAACAGACTTGGCTGGAAGTTCTGATTCGGATTATTGCGTTCAAACTGTTCAAGCAGTGCACTCGATCTTGAAATGACGAGTGGCGGCAGACCGGCGAGTTTGGCGACGTGAATACCATAGGATTTATCCGCCTTGCCATCGACAATCCGGTAGAGGAAACGGATTTCCCCTTTCTTTTCCTGAACATCGACATGCACATTGTGAATGGACGGGAAATCCTGATCGAGTTCCGTTAATTCATGATAGTGCGTCGAGAACAGGGTTTTGGATTTTAAAACCTGAACAATGTATTCCATCATCGACTGAGCAAGCGCCATCCCATCAAATGTTGCGGTACCGCGGCCGATTTCATCAAAGAGAATCAGCGAGTTTTCCGTCGCATGGCGAAGGGCATTATTGGCTTCCATCATTTCCATCATGAACGTGGATTTACCCTGAAGCAGGTCATCACTTGCGCCGATGCGGGTAAAGATGCGGTCAAAAATCGGCAGAGTGGCTTTGCGGGCCGGAATATAGCTTCCCATCTGTGCCATGACCACAAGGAGCGCATTCTGACGCAGCCAGGTAGATTTACCTCCCATGTTCGGTCCGGTGACCAGACACACATCCGTTGTGGAAGGCATCATCCAGTTATTCGAGACAAAGCCGGACATACGGGCTTCGAGGATCGGGTGCCGTCCTTCAATGACTTCCACGCTGCGATCATCCGAGAACTGCGGACGGACATAACCTCTTTCGCTTGCCAGGTTGGCTAGTGAGCAGAGCACATCAATTAAGGCAAGGGCTCTTGATAATTCATGAAGCGGTGCCAGGTTTTCCTTGATCGTATCGAGCAGTTCATCAAAGATCTGCTGCTCAAGCAGGATCTTCTGATCCTGAGCACTCAGAATCTTTTCTTCCACTTCTTTTAATTCATCAAACGTAAAACGGCTCGCATTGGCGAGAGTCTGTTTCTGAATATACCCGAATTCAGGACGGACCTGATCGAGAGATGTTTTACGGACTTCTACGTAATAGCCAAAGACTCGGTTATAGCCGATCTTCAGTGCTTTAATTCCAGTGCGTTCGCGCTCTCTTTCTTCCAGTTCACGCAGTGCCTGATCACTCTCATCCGCGTAGCGGCGGATTTCATCAAGTTTTTCATTATAGCCCGGCGCAATGAAGTTTCCATCTTTAGTGGTCAGAGGAGGTTCAGGAACAATCGCACTTTTTATCTGTTCATACAGTCCCTGACAGTTCGGTACCTCTTTTAATTCCGGATAGCTTTCCAGACACTGTGCCATTTCGAGAATCGGAGCGGCATGTTCTAGAGAAGTGGAAAGCTGCAGGACATCACGAGGTGAAGCGGAACGATAACTGATCCGGGCAGCCAGTCGTTCAAGGTCGTAAATATACGCAAGGTGATCGCGCAGCTGGGAACGGACGAGGAACTGATCAAGCAGCGTCTGGATGGCATCCTGACGCTGGATAATTCTGGATTCATCTAATAATGGAGCTTCAATCCATTCACGAAGCAGACGGCTTCCTAACGCGGACTGCGTCTGATCCATAAAGGCCCATAAAGACTGAGCTCTCGCATTGGCGGAAAGTGAACGGGTCAGTTCGAGATGCAGTCTTGTTTCCGGATCGAGAACCATGGAGGTCGACGGGAACATCGGCGCAAGCGGACTTAAGTGATCCGCATGCTGCATCTGAGTAGACTGCAGATACCCCATTAAAACTTCGAGGGTGGACCTCATTAACGGATCCGGCAGTGGCATTAAAGATTCATCTTCCGGTGCTAAAGGCTGAGCCTGCTGAAGAGAGAACAGAACGGAAGTCTGTTCTTCTAAAGCTTTCTGCCAGGTTTTGTTTAAATTGCGTGGCGCAATTAATTCTTTCACATTGAACTCGCTGAGCAGATTCTGGAGCTGGGTCAGTGATTTTTCCAGTTCGATATAGCGCATTTCGCCGGTGGACAGTTCGCACAGCAGCAGCATGGCTTTCCAGCTATCCGTTGCGACTACGCCGAGATAGTTTACAAACTGATGGCTATTTTCATCTTCAAGCAGCGTTCCCGGAGTGATGATCTGGACGATTCCGCGCTTCACCAGTCCTTTGGCTGCTTTCGGATCTTCCAGCTGTTCGCAAATTGCAACTTTATATCCTTTCTTCACTAAACGAGAAACGTAGCTTTTATAGGCACGATGCGGAATTCCGCACATTGGTGCTTTTTCAGCGCCTGCGTTTTTTCCAGTTAAAACGAGGTCAAGTTCACGGGATACCGTAATAGCATCCTCAAAAAACATTTCATAAAAGTCTCCGAGACGGTAAAAGAGAATTTCATCTGGATGTTCTTCTTTTAACTCAAGATAGTGCTGCATCATCGGAGAATACTGAGATTTATCGATCGACATTGTTTCTATTATAACAAAACGTTTGAATTCACTTTTATCCAAACCTCGGATTACCTTTTTCATTTCCTCTCAAAAACAGGAATAGTCATAATTCAGGAAACAATGAAAGATCAGAATCTGCTTTATCTAAAGTTGGTTCAATCCCGGAAACAGCTAATGACGTTCTGAAGCCAATTCAGACGAATCGATCGGTTATATACTCAATTAGTGCAATGATTTATTTTCTTTTGATGTTGAGTATTTTCCAATTTCATCTATTATGCATTCACTAAGAACGACAAGGAATTCTACGTGAACTTGTACGTGGAAGAAGGCCTCCGCAAGGGGGCCTTCTTTTGTTGGAAAATATCTAAAACCGCTTGTCCGATTGTTATGATATGCGTTTCATTTCCGAGTCGTATTAACTCTTTCTATCCTTCTTCTTCCTAATCCTTACCTCTTTTTTAGATGCAAATCTTTTGGAAAAATGGTTATGATATAGTGATAACAAGAAGAAAGGAGATTTTTGATGAAACAGACACTTCAAATCGGACGAAGGACAATCCGATGTGATTTCGGATTCATATTCATATTGTTAGTCCTGTTTGCGACAAGCTGTTTTGCGATTTACAACTCCTTTAACTTAATCCGTAACGGAGCCGGACCGGGCTACCTGCGTAGACAGATTATGTGGTATGCGATCGGTTTTACGGTTCTGATTATTATCAGCCGTTTCCAGAATAAGGCGCTCTTTCAGTATCTGCCTCTGGTGTACAGGTTCCTGATCTATGTCCTGCTTTATCTGCTGGCGTCGAAACTCCTCTATCGCTTTACCGGATATTCCCTCCCGCTTGCTTCACCGGTCAACGGTGCATTCTCCTGGATTCAGATTCCGGCTCTTGGTTCATTCCAGGCATCTGAATTCATGAAAGTTGTTCTGATTATTCAGACGAGTCAAATTGTCTCTGACTTCCAGAAACGCCATCCGAATCCGTCTGTTATGGACGATCTGAAAATGTTCCTTCAGATCGCGAAATGGGCGGTCCCGCCGATGATTCTCATTCTTCTCGAACCGGATACAGGATTGTTCATCATTATTGCATTTACGTTACTTGTGCTCCTGCTCTGCTCAGGAATCCGCAAGGTTTATATCTGGAGCTCGCTTGGTGCTGTTGTACTGCTTTTCGGAGGATTCTTCTTCCTGTACTTCTATCAGCATGACCTGCTTTCTTCGATTGTATCCAACTACCAGTTGCGAAGAATCGATGCGTGGCTCTATCCGGAGCATAACTACTTAGGTTCATCCAACCAGCTTTACACCGCCCTGCTCTCACTCGGTTCTGCCGGTCTTTCCGGTCATGGTCTTCAGGCCAATATTATTGCGATTCCGGAAGCTCATACCGACTTCATCTTTGCGGCATTCGGTCAGTGCTTCGGATTACTCGGAACTGTATTTATTCTGGTGATCTGTCTGTGGCTAGATTTATATCTCTGCAAGATGGCCTATAACTCGAAAGTTCCCGGCAACCGGTTAATCATTATCGGGACCATTGCGATGCTTTTTTACCAGCAGATGCAGAATCTCGGAATGATCGTCGGTCTGGTTCCGATCACCGGTATTACCCTGCCGCTGATTTCCTATGGCGGATCATCGACACTGTCCTACTTCATTCTGTTTGGACTGATTATGAACATGTCCCCAACCAGTCCCCGCACAATCAAAATTAATTTCAGGATCATGCCATACTGGCTTGCGATCAAAAAAAGACTGAACCTTCATTAAAAGGATCAGCCTTCAGAATCTGATTTTCATATATTTGAATTCAAGATGTCCTTCGGGGCATCTTTTCTTTTTGCCTGTTTAGAACCAATGCCATTCGGTTAGACAAATCTAAGATTGCCAAATAATCTTATTGAGATGGTTTGGCTTTTTTGCGTTAGGCGCGCCCTTTAGTTGTAAAA
>JBJEFF010000098.1:0-10042 GCA_051873775.1 Allobaculum sp.
CGCTCCACCAATTTTGAAAGATTGCCTTCAGATCAAACTGGAGGCTTTTTTATTGGATTTTTGGCAGATCGATTCATCCTCATTTGCGTTTCCTTTTTCGATTCGCAATGAAGAAAATGAAATAAAGGAAAAACAGAATAAAAAACAATCTTATTCAATTCTGCTTGAAGTGGAATAAAATTTTTTGAAATAATGTTTGACCTCTATAGGGGGATCTGTTATTATTTTTGAGCAGTCAAAAAACGGGCCTGTAGCTCAGGTGGTTAGAGCGCACCCCTGATAAGGGTGAGGTCGCTGGTTCAAGTCCATTCAGGCCCACCATTTTCTTGATTGTTTAATTTATGTGGGGTGTTAGCTCAGCTGGGAGAGCACCTGCTTTGCACGCAGGGGGTCAGGAGTTCGATCCTCCTACGCTCCACCAATTTTGAAAGATTGCCTTCAGATCAAACTGGAGGCTTTTTTATTGCGTGTTTTTCACAAGTGGGATAACTTGAGGTTGTTGACATCATTTTGGATTGAGTTCAATCTAAAAAATGAGCGAAAGTAGGCTTTAAGCTTTATTCAAGCTTTGATAAGTATCATTATTTTGTTAGACAGGAAATTTTAGAAATATGCAGAAAGTTGATTCAAATCAGAATAAGAAAAAAAGGAAAACTTCACCGGCGCTGATCGGGGGAGTTGCGATTGTCTGTCTTGCGGCTGGAATGGTGATTTCCAGTATTTTTCCGATTCCGTTTTTATCCCGCAATGAAGTGAAGCAAACTTCTGATGAGCTTCAGAAGTTTCAGACGGTTTATGATCTGATGTCCGATGAATGGTATTACTCCAAAGATGACGAGGATATCCGGACAACATTAATTGAAAATGCGCTGCTTGGCATGACGAGTATTCCGGAAGATGTGCACACCTCCTATCTCGAACTCGAGCGGGCAAATGCGTTCAGTCAGTCTCTTGCCGGAAGCAATGTCGGAATCGGCATCAGCTTCTATATGGATGCAGAAAACAGACCTCTAATCAAGGATGTTTATATTAACTCACCGGCGGATCGTGCCGGTGTTCAGATCGGTGACCGGATTCTGAAAGTTGCCAAACAGGATATATCAGGAAAGAGTACCGACGAGATTGCCGATCTCATTAAATCGTATGAAAACCAGAGTATTGCTCTGCAGGTTGAGCGTAACGGCGAAACTGTGGATCTGATGGTCACTCCGGGTTCGTTCGATCAGACTGTCAGCATGCGTATGATCGGCGATAACGGGCTGATTACCATGAATTCCTTTTCTCAGGATACTGCGAAAGATTTTACTGATGCGGTTGGCCGCCTTCGCGACCAGGGGGCTCAGAATCTGATTCTCGACCTGCGCAACAACACAGGCGGATATCTCAGTTCTGTCATCCAGATTGCGTCTTCACTGCTGCCAAAAGACAGCGTCGTCTTCAAGGAAAACCTGAAAGACGGCAGTGTGAATACGATTAAAACCGAAGATAACTATACTCAGATTGACTTCAACCATATCTACGTTCTTCAGAACAGTAATACGGCTTCTGCTTCCGAAGTGCTGATCGGCGCTCTGAAAGACAACATGCCGGATAAGATTACGACCATCGGTCAGAATTCCTATGGTAAAGGAACGGAACAGAATACAATTCCGTTCAATGACGGAACGTCCTTAAAGTTCACCAAAGCGGAATGGACTACTCCGAACGGTCTATCCATCAATAAAGTCGGCTTTAAACCGGATGCGGAAGTGGCTTTAAGCGAAGTTGCAACCGTCAGCTACATTCCGGTCAGTGAGGAAAATCCTCTGAATATCGGTCCGGACAGCGTACATGCCAATGCCAAGGCAACACAGGTGTTCTTACGCTATTTAGGCTATCCGGCAGAGCGTTCGGATGAATACTTTGCCCCGGCAAGCAGTGAAGCTCTTAAAGCGTTCCAGAGCGATCAGGGACTTGAACCGACAGGTATCATTGATAACACAACCTTTCAGCGCATTCTCGATCTGGTCGGTCAGAAACTCAATGAAGAGTCCATGACCAATGACGAAGTTCTCAACCGTGCTCTGGAAATCATCCAGTCCGGTGAAATCCCGGCTCCGGCTGTTCAGGAAGGTGCGCCACAGGCTGAAGAACCTGTCGAGGAAGAAGTAACGACAGAAGAAATCATCGAAGAACTTCAGTAGAACGAATCGTAAAATCAGATCGTAAAAAGAATCGGCTGACCGTTTTTAGCGGATAACTGATTCTTTTTTTACGTTTTCAGGGTGATATCAGGGGGATAAAGGTGGAATTTTGACAAGAACAGGACAGGTTTCTATAGTAGATGCAGACAGAGTAGAACGAAAAGCGTTAAGTGTGCTGGTAACGGGGAGTTGAACCGGCGACGAAAAGGGTAACCTTGCGGTTTTTCGTTCGCATCCCGCTGCACCGAAAAAGACTTACCTCTTTTCCAATGCAACGGAAAGGAGGAATCGAATATGAAATCTGTCGCATGCTTTTTTAACAAAAGCGCGAAACTCACAAACACCCGTACCATTACGGGAGTTGCTCTTCTTGTCGCACTCTATGTGCTGCTGCGTTATCTGAACATCCGCATTTCGGCCACCCTGCAGATCAGCTTCACGTTCCTTGCCACAGTTCTCTGCGCAAGACTGTACGGTTTCTGGCCGAGCATGGTGTATTCCCTTGCGGCTGACTTTGTTGGCTTCATGATGGCACCGGATGGAATCTATAATCCGCTCTTTGCGTTAGTCCTGATGGTGAAAGCGGCGATCTACACGGCATTTTTCTTCCGTGTGGAAAAAATCACCATGCCCCGTATTCTGGCTGCTCAGTTTCTCGCCAGCCTGATCGGAAATGTACTGCTCAATCCTCTGCTGCTGACGATGATGTTTAACATGCCTTACTGGGCACTCGTCGCAAGCCGCGTGGTGAAGAACCTCTTCTGCTTCCCGATTGAATGCTTCGTGATCTACTTCGCATTCCGCCTGCTGCCGGATTCTCTTTTCCGCAAACAGGCTTAAACAGAACAATTTATTATTCATGACTGATAATCACCGTCCTAAACGTATCCCCCGTTCTGGGCGGTGTTTTTTTACTTTAAAGAACGTGGTCAGTCCGAAAAACAGATGACAATATTCGGACTTGTAGGTTAATGTTAATTCGCAAAGAGAAAATTGAAAAAGGGAGAGAAGGGAGACGAGAACATGTACAAAATTATTGCCTGCGATCTTGATGAGACTTTATTATGCACAGACCGTAGCGTATCACAAGGAAACATTGAAGCAATCCGCAAAGCATCCGAGATGGGCGTAAAATTCATTCCGGCAACAGGACGCGGATTTCGAACGGTCGGAAAAACACTGCGCTCACTCGATCTGTTTGATAAGGAAAATGAATACGTCATTTCCTTTAATGGCGGATGCATCACGGAAAACAAGGATAATAAACTGCTGCACTTCGAAGGAATTTCATTCGAAAAAGCAAAGCTGCTGTTTGAACGCGGTTTGAAATATGATGTCTGCATTCATATCTACACCAAAGATACGGTGTATGTTTACCGGATTAACCAGAATGAAATCGACTATCTCAACGGCCGTATGGAAGTTACTGTGTTTGATCAGGATAATATTGATTTTCTGCAGGGACAGGAAATCGTCAAAGCGCTTTATGTCAACACCGATTATGACTATCTCCATCAGATTGAAGAGGATCTGAAAGATATTACTGGTGATCTCGACGTCAGCTACTCTTCCAACCGTTATATCGAGTTCAACCATAAAGGCGTCAACAAAGGCGCCGGTCTGCTCAAAATTGCTGAAATGCTCGGAGTAAAACAGGAAGAAACGATCGCAATCGGAGATAATTTTAACGACCTGTCGATGATTCAGGCTGCTGGTCTCGGAATCGGTGTTCAGAACACAGTACCGGATATGAAGCCACTCTGTGATGTGATTACCGATTCAACCAATGATCAGGATGCGATTGCGGAAGTCATTGAAAAATATATTCTGAATCCTCAGGATTAAGTAAAAAGAAATAATGATTAAAAAAGACGACCAGCCTGCTCTGCGAAAATGCAGAGGAGAACTGGTCGTTTTACGTTTAGCGGATAAAGCGCTCGAGAACAGTTCCCGCAAAATACAGAGAACCGCACACAAGAGTCGATTTAGAAGTTGAGGCAAGATTTTCAAAGAGTGTATCGAGAACCACGATCGGATAGTGATATTCATCGCTTAATGCCTGAAGGTCTGCTAAACGGTCGCTTTCAAAAGAAACGAAGCGGATATCCGTACATAAATCCTGCAGACGGCGGATCATGACATGCGATTTCTTATCCGCAAGAACGGAAAAGTAGATCTGATCGATCTGCGTCTGACTTTCAAGCAGGGAAGAAACGAGCGCTTCAATGCCATCCGGGTTGTGAGCTCCATCGAGAATCAGATACGGCTCCTGACGAAGAACCTGAAAACGAGCCGGCCAGAAGAAATCCCGGACAGCCTGCTGAAGCTGGGCAATCGTAAAAGTAAAACCGACTTTTTTAAGCAGGGTATAGGCACACAGGAAGTTTTCTTTCTGATAGGCAGGAAGATCACGATTCCAGAACGTATCAAAATCTACCGCGTCAAGATCGGATTCTTTCAGAACGATCAGAGCTGCACCAACTTCATCGGCTTTTTTTTGGAAAACTTCGAGACATGCTGGGTCTTTTTCAAACGTGATGACGAGCATACCTTTCTGCATAATCCCTGCTTTTGCAGAGGCGATTTCAGGTTTAGTCGAACCGAGTATTCCCATATGGTCCATGCCGATCTGGGTAATGATGCCATAGCGGTAGGGAAGTGCAGTTGTCGCATCCTGACTTCCGCCAAGTCCGGTCTCGATTAATAACCATTCAGTCTGTCCGTTTTCGTGATGGTTGATAAAAGCCTGACGCGCCATCCACTGATCCATTTCAAACATGGTCATCGTCCGTGTGTGGAAAAGATCGGAGTACTGATCGTAAATCGTTTCCCATTCTTCCATGGTGATCGGCTTGCCATCAATGCGGAAACGTTCGTTGTGAGAAATCAGATGCGGAGATATAAACGAGCGGGTTGCCTGATTGGCGGCTTTGAGCAGCACTTCCAGCCAGGTGATGACGGAACCTTTCCCGTTGGTGCCGGCAACATGAACGGCATGTTCGGCATCAAAAGACACAAAGTCCTCCTTGTCCCATTGTCTTAAAAGGTCAAGATCATGGTTATGGACTTTACAGGCTTCCATTTCATTAAGTTTTTCAGTGAGTGTTTTTGACATGTCTCTATGATAATCCAAAAAATCAGGAGCCTTTCAATGAGTCAGGTTTCATCGGGGAAATGAAAGAAATTTGTCTGATTTGTGAAAGTTGCCGGCATGAAAACCAAATGTGAATCCATTGCGCAATTTCAGGTACAATAGACTCTGTAAGAAAAAAGCATAAAACGAAAAGAAAGAAGGGTGAATATGACCTGGGAAGAGATTATGGAAAAAGAACTGGCGAACGGAACGTTAGGGGAAATCCGTCAGAAACTGGAAGTCGCATATGCGACAAGCACCGTTTATCCGGCAAAGGAAAATCTGTTCCGGGCGCTGGAAATGACACCGCTCGATCAGGTGAAAGTTGTGATACTCGGACAGGATCCGTATCATGGCGAAAATCAGGCACAGGGATATTCGTTTTCCGTGCCTGCTAATATGAAAATTCCCCCTTCACTGGTGAATATCTACAAGGAACTTTCACAGGAATTTCAGACTAACGTGGACCGCAGCGGCGATCTGAGTGACTGGGCGGCGCAGGGTGTACTGCTGCTCAATGCGGTACTCTCTGTTGAAGCGGGCAAACCGATGTCCCATCACAAAATCGGATGGCAGGCATTCACCAATGATCTGCTTCAGGTATTAAACGAGCAGGATCAGCCGATTGTCTTCCTGTTATGGGGATCACAGGCAAGGGCGGCTAAACAGTTTCTGACGAATCCGAATCATCTTGTTCTCGAAAGTGCCCATCCTTCGCCTTTGAGCGCTAACCGCGGCTTCTTTGGCAACAATCATTTTCTGATGGCTAATCAGTTTCTTGCGGATCATGGTGTGCAGCCGATTGACTGGACAAGATCAAACCGTTAAAAAACTGTGTCGTTCTCTATAAATCTAGAATGATTTGTTTTAAATAAAAATGAGAAAAATAAAAAACCGCTGATCCGGATGAAATCAGCGGTTTTAATCGTTTAGAGTCCTTTGAGTTCGAAGACCATATCGCGCAGTTCCGCGGCACGTTCGAAATCGAGGTCCGCTGCTGCCTGACGCATCTCTTTTTCGAGATCGGCAATAAGGGTTGCGGTATCTTTCTTGGACAGTTTCTGTTTTTTCTTGAGGTATTTGGCGGTCATCTGCTTGGTTTCCTTGGAGTGAACGACTTCACGGATCGGCTTGATGATCGTTTTCGGCACAATACCATGAGCTTCGTTATACGCCATCTGAATCGAACGGCGGCGCGCAGTTTCATCGATCGCATACTGCATTGATTCGGTGATGGAATCGCCGTACATGATGACTTTACCTTCGGCATTACGGGCAGCACGTCCGATAATCTGAACTAAGGAACGTTTGGAACGCAGGAAGCCTTCCTTATCGGCATCGAGAATCGTGATCAGGGAGACTTCCGGAATATCAAGACCTTCTCGTAACAGGTTGATTCCGACAAGTACATCGTATTTACCTTTACGCAGATCCTGAATGATTTCGGTGCGTTCGATCGTTTTAACTTCGTGGTGAAGCCATGCGACTTTGATATCGAGATTTTTGAGATATTCGGTTAAGTCTTCAGCCATACGTACGGTCAGTGTCGTGACAAGCGTACGCTCATTGCGGGCAATGCGGTCCTTGATCTCGCCGACGAGATCATCAATCTGACCGAGAGTCGGACGTACTTCCACGATCGGATCGAGCAGTCCGGTAGGACGAATGATCTGTTCGGTAATTTCCCCTTGGGTCTGATCGAGTTCATAGTCACCCGGCGTAGCGGAGACATAAATCGTCTGGTTGGCTTTTTTCTGGAATTCATCAAAAGTCAGCGGACGGTTATCGAGAGCAGAAGGCAGACGGAAACCGTAATCGACAAGGGTCTGCTTGCGGGCCCGGTCGCCGTTGAACATACCGCGGATCTGCGGCAGGGAAACGTGAGATTCGTCGATGATCATCAGAAAATCATCTGGGAAGTAGTCGAACAGCGTATACGGGGTTTCTCCGGGTTTACGGCCGTCAATATGCCGGGAGTAGTTTTCGATACCCGGGCAGACACCGAACTCGCGCAGCGCTTCGATGTCATAGCGACAGCGCTGTTCGAGTCGTTCTTTTTCGAGCGGTTTGCCCATCTCATCAAAATACGCAAGACGGTCTTTGAGCTCTTCTTCAATCTGGTCGGCAGCGCGGTGGATAATGTCCATGCTCGTCGCATAGCCGCTTGCCGGATAGATGTTGTAGAGGTTATAAGCCTGAATCAGTTTGCCGGTGAGCGGTTCGACTTCGCAGATGCGTTCGATTTCATCCCCGAACATTTCGATGCGGATGAGAAAACGGTCGGTATGCCCCGGCGCAATCTCAATGACATCGCCCCGCACGCGGAAGGTTCCGCGCACCTGGTCTACATCGTTACGCTGATACTGCTGGTTGATCAGTTTCATGAGCAGCTCCTGACGGTCGATGATATCGCCGACACGGATCGTATCGATCATGTCACGGTACTGATTCGGGTTGGAAGCACCGTAAATGCAGGCAACTGAAGCGACAATGATTGTATCGCGGTGATGCAGGACGGAGTTCACTGCCGCCATCCGCAGCATGTCGAGTTCCTCGTTAGTCTTTGTGTTCTTGTCGATATACGTATCGGTCTTTGGCATATAGGCTTCCGGCTGATAGTAATCGAAGTAGGAGACGAAGTATTCCACGTGGTTATTCGGGAAAAACTCCTTGAGTTCGGAATAGAGCTGACTGGCAAGAGTCTTGTTGTGGGCAAACACAAGAGTCGGGCGGTTGACCTGAGCAATTACGTTGGAAATGGTGTATGTTTTACCGGTTCCGGTTGCACCGAGCAGAACCTGATGCTGCTTGCCCTCCTGAATGCCTTTCACCAGTTCGGCGATTGCTTCCGGCTGGTCACCGGCAGGCGGATAGGGGGAAACTAATTCAAATTTCTCATCCATGAAAAACTCCTTTCTAATCCTGTAGTCATTATTTATGGGATATACTGAGGTTGTCCGAAGCAGGAAAGCGGCTGTAAAAAATGTGCCCGAATAACAACTCTGTTCCGGGTGTTTATACCGGCCTGTCCTGCCAAAGTGCATAGATTTTAGCGGATTGCCATGCTGGTTTCAAGCGAGATGAGCGATCCGAAAAATCTGCACGCACTATCAGCAAATATACCACCAAAAGTACGATAAAAATCGGTAGAATTGAGATAGGGAAGACTTGAGTTCCCGAAAGAAAAATCAACCGGACCGCAAAGGCGGTTCTTCTATACAGCAGTTATATAGAACTCGCATGATTATGCGCTATGAATTGAAAAGAGGCTATTTAATGAACAGAACTCAGACAAGACCGGTTAAACTCGGCAATCTGACGATTGGCGGCAATAACCATGTTGTGATTCAGTCCATGTGCTCCATCCGCACGAACAAAGTCGATGAAGTCGTGGATCAGATTTTAAAACTTGAACAGCAGGGCTGCGAACTGATCCGTGTGTCCGTTATGGACTTAAGTGATGCAAAAGCGATTGAGCAAATCAAGAAACGCATTCATATTCCGCTTGTTGCGGATATCCATTTTGACTACAAACTTGCCTTAGCCGCCATTGAAGCCGGTGCCGATAAAATCCGTCTGAACCCGGGTAATATCGGAGCACGTGAAAATGTCGAAGCTGTTGTCCGCTCCTGCAAGGAGCATCATGTGCCGATCCGCATCGGGATTAACTCCGGTTCTCTCGAAAAGGAAATTCATGAAAAATACGGCAGGCCGACCGCCGAAGGCATGATCGAATCAGCAAGACGTCATGTACAGATTCTTGAAGATCTTGATTTCCATGACATCGTTCTTTCCTTCAAATCGAGCGACCCGATCCTCTGCCTGGAAGTTTACCGTAAGGCAGCAGAGGAGTTTGAATATCCGCTGCATTTAGGTGTAACGGAAGCCGGTACTGTGATGACTTCGGCTGTGAAGTCCACACTCGCTTTAGGACCTCTGCTTTTAGAGGGTATCGGCAGCACGATCCGCATTTCCGTCAATGGCGATGCGCAGCTTGAACTGCCGATTGTCAAGGAACTGCTGAAAGACTGCAGACTGAAAGACGACGTACCGAATTTAATTGCCTGCCCGACCTGCGGACGGACGGCGTGGGAGATGAAGCCGGTCGTGGATGAAATGGAAGCCTGGCTGCAGACCATCCATAAACCGGTTACAGTAGCCATTATGGGGTGTGCTGTGAATGGGCCCGGCGAGGCAAAACATGCCGATATTGCGATTGCGGGAGGACGCAATGAAGGCCTGTTAATCCGTAAAGGTCAAGTTGTTGAAAAGTTAAAACAGAGCGAAATGGTTGATCGGTTGAAAGAAGAAATATTAAACTATGAGTAACAAACAGAATCGGCATTGATTCTTGCACTTTCCGTGTGAATTGATGCGGACTTTGTGAAGAAATTGACCAAATTTCATTTGTTCATTTCAAGTGTTATATTATTTGGCGGGCAGATACTACATGCCCTTACTTATAGAGGAAGAAAAATAACATGATCATCTCAAAATTATCTGAACTTATTCGTGGCAAAGGTACACGAATTGTATTCACAGAAGGCTGGGACCCGCGTGTAATGGGTGCTGCTGTACGTTTACACAACGAAGATTTATGCAAGCCTATTCTCCTTGGCGATCATAGCGAAGTTGAGGCTTGCGCAAAAGAAAACGGATTTGATATCACAGGTATCGAAGTTCTTGCACCAAGCGAATATCCTGCTGACGATCTGGAAGAAATGGT
>JBJEFF010000099.1:0-1979 GCA_051873775.1 Allobaculum sp.
CGTACGCAGGGTGGTGTGAGAGGTCAGCTAATTACTTGCCTACTCGATTGGGAAAAAACGGAAGAAACAGGACTCAGAATTATCTTTGTGCGTCTATAAGGCAGCAAAAAAGCCAGAGCGTGTGCTCTGACTTTCGTTATCCTGAAGGGAAAAATAAAAAATGCGAACGCATGAAGATCAGTGAAGTACCTTTCTTTCTCGTTCGCTGTTCAATGCAAGTGGCTGGAGTAACTGGATTCGAACCAGTGAATGCAGGAGTCAAAGTCCTGTGCCTTACCGCTTGGCTATACTCCAATTTTTATGTACCCATCAGGATTGCCTAAGAATTATAACAAGGTGGCTTGTTCAGTGTCAAATGTGTTTTCAAGAAGATGCCGTAGGTAAAGGGTCTGACATTTTAAGGCAGTCTGGAGAATATGCTCAGTCGCATCCGGGTTAATCCGGTAGGTCTGATCGAGAATTCTGTCATGATCGAAGAGGATTAAAGAAGGGGAACAGTAGGACTGCATCTGTCCGAAAACTGGCTTTGTCCGCATGCATCCGTATTTAACTGCTGCCTGGTGCAGCGAAAGATCTGAAACAGCAACGGGATGGGGAAAACTGTTCTGCAGGGTAAGCTGGTCTTCTTTTGAACAGTCGAGTGCAAATTCAAGGTGAATATTCAGTGAATCAAACCACGGAATCTGCGCCTGTAAGAGATTTAGTTTCTTCAGAGCACCGGGTTCGGGCAGTGAAGGAAGAAGGACAAACAGACAAAGCGGATGATTTTCAAGAAGTTCTTTCATGGATTACCTACTCTTTCGTATACTAAAACTAAATCAGCGAAAGTGGAAGAATAAATTATAGGAGGCAACGGCATGATCCGAGCGGGAATTGATATTGGAGCACATTCCTTACGATTAGTCACTGAAGATGAAGGCCTTGTTTTTGACGAACTGGCTTTAGGTGCATTCAATGCGAAAAATGACATTCTCGCCATCGGCAATCAGGCTCTTGAACTTAAAGGAAAGAGTTCTGATATCACCGTTAAATCGCCGATCCATGACGGTCAGGTTGACTTTCCAGTTCTCGAAGCCATTCTGGATGAACTCTGTTATGAATTCCGCTTATGCCGGCTGTTCCAGAAAACAAAGCTGATGGTCAGCTACCCGACTTCACTCGATGAATCGCTGATTGACCGGCTGCAGAATTCGCTGATGAATATCGGCGCATCAGAAATCTATTTTGATCAGGAGATCTGGATTGCGGCAGTCGGCAGCGGTCTCGACTTGTTTTTACCTGTCGCAAGCTGCGTACTGGCGGTCGGTTATTCCAACTGCGATATTGCGCTCTTCTGTAAAGGGAAGATTGAAAAGCGCTGGTCATCGCGTATTCATAACGGGGCACAGGCAACCGAACTGATCCGCGACTGGTTTGCGAATCAGGAAAACATGGAAGTGGCTCCGGCAACTATTGACCAGCTCATTCGCACTTACGGAACAGTCCGGATTGATCCGAATCCCCGGGCTACTTTAGTTCGCGGGATTGATATCAGTACTCAGGTTGTAAGGGAGCGGACGATTCATGAAAATGAGATAGCGGCTATTCTTGCGCCATTTGCGAGAGATTTATCCGGATGGGTGATGCGCTTTCTCGACAGTCTGCCTTCTCGCTACCGTATGGACCTGTCTGAACGGGGAGTTATCGCCTCAGGAGGAACAATGAAAATTGAAGGACTGGCTCAGACCATTCAGAATCTTGCCGACTGTCCGGTGTATTTGACCGATGAACCCGACCGTACTGTTTCCAAGGGACTTGAACTGCTGCTGAAGACGATGCAGAAATAGTTTTAAATAGGCGTTTTACATTTGTTTTCCGGCGTCAGATGGTAAAATATCAGAACCGTAATTACCTTGATCTGACAAAATCTACCGGTTCTAAAAGGAAAATCCATACTTTTCGACTTCTTTTTAGAATGTTAAGCGAATTCAAATTGGTTT
>JBJEFF010000100.1:0-1962 GCA_051873775.1 Allobaculum sp.
AAGCGCCATTCCTCCCCATGACTAAAGTCAGGGGCTTCCTGGCGCATTATCGTGACGGATTGATAAGTAAAGGAGAGATTTCAATGGCCAAACTGATCGCATTCTTCTCACGTGCAGATGAAAACTATTTCGGTGGCAGTTACCGCTATATCAAAGTGGGCAACACGGAAAAAGCAGCTCGCATGATTGCCGAAGCAACCGGCGGGGACTTATTTAAAATCGAGCAGGCTGTTCCTTATGTGGCTGATTATCAGACCTGTATTGCTCAGGCAAAAGCTGACCTTCATGGCCAGATCCGCCCGGCAATGGTTTCCATGCCGGCTAATCTGGATGAATACGATGAAATTTTTCTTGGATATCCGAACTACTGGGGGGATGCGCCGATGGCTGTCTACACATTCCTCGAACATTACAACTGGAAAGGCAAAACCATTCATCCGTTCTGCACGCATGAAGGCAGCGGTTTAGGGACAACAGTAAGAAAAATCAAAGTGGCATGCAAAGGTGCTGATTTTACAGAAGGACTAGCCATTCATGGCAGTTCTGTCGATCAGGCTAAAGCTGCCATTGAAAAATGGGTGAAGTAAGTCGTTCATCCAGATCATCACAAAAAGAACTTAACAGAAATATAGAAAATAACGAAAAAAAATAAACCGGAAGGGAAAAAGGAGAAAAAACATGAAAGACGTAATGATTTTAACTGGAGCAGGCCAGATCGGAATGGCAATCGCACGCCGCATGGGATATGGCATGAAGATCGTGATCGGAGATAAATCTTTGAAAAACGCAGAGAATATTGCGCAGATCATGAAAGAAGCAGGTTATGATGCAGTTCCGATGGAAATGGATCTCTCTGATCGTGCATCTATTCTGAAGCTGATTGAAGAAGCTCAGAAATACGGTGAAATTGCGATGCTCGTCAATGCGGCTGGTGTCTCTCCAAGTCAGGCATCCATTGAAACTGTACTGAAAGTCGATTTATATGGAACGGCTGTCCTGCTTGAAGAAGTCGGAAAGGTGATTAAAGAAGGCGGCGTGGGTGTGACCATCTCGAGCCAGTCCGGATGGCGTATGCCGGCACTGACCGCTAAGCAGGATGAACTGCTTGCGACTACACCTTGTGAAGAACTGCTGAACATCGACTTCCTCCAGCCGGAAAATATCCGTGACTCTCTGCATGCTTATCAGCTTGCCAAGCGCTGCAACGAAAAACGCGTAATGGCAGAATGTGTAAAATGGGGGGAACGTGGAGCCCGCATCAATGATATTGCACCGGGAATCGTTGTAACTCCACTCGCCTTAGATGAATTCAACGGCCCTCGTGGTGATTTCTACAAGAATATGTTCGCCAAATGCCCGGCAGGACGTCCGGCAACCGCAGACGAAGTGGCCAACGTTGCGGAATTGCTGATGAGCCCGAAAGGTGCCTTCATTACTGGATCCACATTCCTGATTGATGGTGGTGCAACCGCAAGCTACTTCTACGGTCCTTTAAAACCACAGGAATAAGCAGAACTTTTCCGGAAAACAATTTTTAATCCTTGAACTGAAAGACAATTATTCATAGAACTGGAACAATAAGCTAAAGAAGTCAGATCTGCTTTAGATAAAGCGATGATCTGACTTCTTTTTTGATTTTGAAACTCTGAAGTAGCTCTCGGATGAGGTCAGGAATGTGAAAATCCGCCGAAATTTTTTTGAGAAGTTATTGCATCTCTCCTTTTTGTTTGGTAGTATAAACGAGCGCTTAGGGGTATAGTTCAATGGTAGAACAGCGGTCTCCAAAACCGTTGATGTGGGTTCAACTCCTGCTACCCCTGCCATTTTTAAAATAACATGAGATGTCTCATGAGAATATATTGATGGTCTCCTAATCAGTTGATTGGGGATTTTTTTTTTGCCTTTTTTCCAATGTCATTAAGTTAAGCTTTTTCTTCTTCGAGTCCCTATGAGTCTTAAAAA
>JBJEFF010000101.1:0-9927 GCA_051873775.1 Allobaculum sp.
TGTTGAACTGCGGAATAAAAAACATTTAGGTATCCACACTGAAATGTTTACCGAAACAATGGTGGATTTAATCGAATGCGGTGCAGTCGACAACTCCCAGAAAGGCATCAACAACGGTTATTCCGTATGTTCCTTCACGATGGGCAGCCAGCGTCTGTACGACTTCATCAACAACAACCCGCGCATCCTCTTTAAATCCTGCACATACACCAATGATCCTTACACAATCGGTCTCAACAACAAGTTCGTTTCCATCAACGCGTCCCTTGAAATCGACTTAACCGGTCAGGCTGCTTCCGAAACCGTCGGCAACCAGCAGTTCTCCGGAACAGGCGGTCAGTCTGAAACCGTCATGGGTGCTCAGCGTTCTCAGGGCGGAAAATCCATCCTGGCGATGCATTCCACTTACTCCACAAAAGACGAAAACGGCAATGAAGTTCTTCATTCCAAAATCGTTCCGTTCCTTGCGCCTGGTGCTGCTGTAACCACAAGCCGCAACGATGTCGACTATGTTGTTACTGAATACGGCGTTGCCTGGTTACGCGGTAAGAACATTGCCGAACGTGTCGATGAACTGATTAAGATCGCTCATCCTGATTTCCGCGACGAACTACGCGAAGCTGCTGAGAAATATCAGATCTGGTAAAGCATATGAAACTTCCTGAACAGAAATTCTATCCGACAAGCCGCATAAAAGTTGCGGCTTATCGGGCTGAAAATCCCGGTAAACCAAAATTAATGCTCGTCCATGGCAATGCATCAAGCTCCGTTTTCTATCTGCCTTTAATGCAGCGCCTGCAGGATGATTACGACATCGTTGTTCCGGACCTTTCCGGTTTCGGCAACAGCGAAGCAAAACCGATTGATGCCACACTCGGCATGAAAACATGGAGTGAAGATCTCGACGCTTTAGCCGTTGTGCTCGGCTGGGACAAATTCACGATCATGGGCTGGTCTCTTGGCGGCGGCGTGGCGATGCAGTATGCGATTGATCATGCCGACAAACTGAATGGACTCATCCTCGAAGCACCTTGTCCACCGTATGGTTTCGGTGGTACAAAAGATGCAGAAGGGACCATGCTTGAGCCGAAAAACATCGGCTCCGGTGCAGGTACAACCAGTAAGGCTCTTGCCAAAGCGATGCAGGAAGGCGACCGCGATCTGATCCGCACCGTAATCGATAATGTCTACTGCAAGCCCGGCTTTAAACTCGATCCCGAATGGGAAGAAGCGTTCATTGACGGTGTTCTCTCCGTAAAACTTGGAGAAGACTTCTATCCGGGCAATACCAAAACCACAGATGTATGGCCGTATGTCATTGCCGGTGATAAAGGCATCTGCAACACAATGGCTCCTGAGTACTGTAATACGTCCGCCCTGGCGGATATTGACACTCTTGTCGATATTCTCTACTTCCAGGGGGACAGCGATATCATTGTGGCCGATTACTCCGGCAGTGATATCAACGTTGCCGGTGCCCGCGGACTGATTCCGAATTGGCCTGGCGCAGACATAGCCCCTGCCCAGCCGATGGTCAGCCAGATGAAAGCGGTCCTTGACCGGTATATGAAACGCGGCGGAAAAGTTAAAGAAGTAAATGTTCCGAACTCCGGACATGCCTGCCATCTCGAGCAGGAAGATCTGATTGTCGATGAAATCCGGCAGTTTGTGAAATAGGCAGCTCATTATTCAATCTCAATTATTCAGCATAAAAATGAAAGGATAAGGCTATGAACCTCACGCAACTTCGTTACTTCTGCACCATCGTGGATCTGATGAGCTTTTCGAAAGCAGCGGATGCGCTGTTTGTGTCCCAGTCTGCTTTAAGCCGCTCCATCAGCGCTCTCGAATCCGACCTGAAATGCGAGCTCTTCCTGCGTCAGGGCAAACGGCTGTCGCTTACGCGCAGTGGTGAGGTTCTTCTGCCTTATGCCCGTGAAATGGTCGCCTTCTTTGATGCGAAGGAACATGAAATCCATACAAAACTCGGCTTATCCAATGAGAAACTGACCATCGGTATTCCTCCTACCGCCGGTGCAGTCTTCTTCCATAAAGTCGTCAAGAAATTCCAGCAGGCTTATCCGGATACGGAACTGATCATCGAAGAAGGAGCTTCAAAATCCGTTCTTCGTAAAATCCGGAATATGACTCAGGATCTGGGGATCATCATCGGCAAGGCGATGGATGACAACATCGCACAATTCCCGGTTCTCACATCCACTGCCGTGGCAATCGTCAATACTGACCACTACCTCGCAAATCGCAGCGAAGTTTCGTTTGGGGATCTGAAAGATGAACAGTTCGTGGTGATCTCAAGTGATTTCATCTTCCACGACCAGGTTGTGGACCGCTGTAAACAAGCCGGATTTGTTCCGGATATCAAATTTGAATCTCCGCACTGGGAATGGTTATTCCAAATGGTGCAGGCAAATGAAGGCATAACCATCCTGCCTTACCCGCTCGTCAAGGATTTCAAAACCGATAAACTCTGTTATCTGAAGCTGAAAGAACCGGAATTCCCGTGGACTCTGTCAGTCATCTGGAACAAAAATGCCATCCAGTCTTCGGCAACGCGCCTGTTTATCGATCTCTGCAAAAAAGAAGCACAGATCTGTGATGTTCTGAGGGAACAGAACGGATCGAATGAAAACTGATAATTTCCGAAAATTGGGTATGACTAAAATAGCCGGTCAAGTTTAAACTGACCGGCTATTTTGTGTTTTCATATTCTTCTCAATTTTTTGTTCATTGTTTTTTCTGATCTGATTCTAATTCATCAGATAGGCTTTTAAACCATCAGTTGAACTGCTCGGTGACTTCGGCAAGATCAAGCGCTTTGTTGCGGCATTTATCAATGTTTTTCTGATAGTTGAGACTGAACAGGAAACAGTACAGACAATCGAGAACATAGTGGGCCGCAATGAAAGAGGAAAACGTTTCGATCTTCTCGGCGAGAGAATTATCTTCTTCCGTATCCATCGAAATCATATCATCCGCTAGAGAGGCACAGCGGCTATCCGGGTGAGCGGTAATCGCGACCATATAGTTTCTGCGATTTGCGATAATCTGGGCGCATTCAAGAATGGTCCGTGTTTCTCCGGACTGGGAAATCAGAAGATTGACAGAACAGTCTGTACTTGCCAGCGCAAAACTCGGTAGAAAACAGGAGTTCAGATTCAAATTGACCATATACCCCAGTCGGTTCATTTTGCTTTGAAAGTCAAGTGCGGCAAGCGCCATCGTTCCTTCAGCAAAGATATTGATAAAATCCGCCTGTTCCATACGACGGGCAATTTTGCGCAGTTTTGAATAATTGAACTGGGAGCGGACGGACCGGATTGTGTTTTCATTCAGGATCTGCATTTTATGAGCGATTTTTTCCAGATTATCGGACGGAGAAAACGGCAGATTGACATTCAGCGGTTCCGACTTCAGATTCTGTTCATATTCCTGCAGAAAACGGATCACAAAGTCCTTATATCCCGATGTGCCTAGCTTTTTACAGAAACGGGTCACTGTGGATGGCGAAGTGTAGGTCAGAGCTGCGAGATCGGAAATGGAAAGTTCCGATAATTCAAAACCATTGGTCAGCAGATAATCGGCCAGAGTCTTTTCGACATTGGTAAAATTTGTCTGTTCACGAAGCTGTTCAATAATCATCTCTCTCACCTCGTCTTCATTATACAGATAAAAGCCGAGGATAAAAAAACTGCGGATTTCCGCAGTTTTTCAGGAGGACTAGAATTTAGTACAGATCTGAAGTTACTTTATTTCATGATCAAACTTCCGGTTTAGAGAATTTATACTTCCGTATCAGGATCATTGAATTCAGAGACTTGTTTGGACTTAAGCATAAATGCCGTACCGGCAAATCCGCAGCCGATTGCGGTTACAATGCCTGCACAGTACATCGGGAAATTCACACAGGTCAGCCATGCTCCGAAGGAGAGGATTCCGCTGAACGCAAAGTTCGTTGCGGCTACATGACCTAAACCGAGAACCAGGCCCGCAAGAGCGCCGGATGCAAGCATCACACCGATCAGTTTTTTACTTCTCAGAACAATACCGTATAAGCCAGGTTCAGTAATTCCGCAAAGCGCATTGGTAAATGCGGCGGACAGAGCTGTACCCTGATCATTTTTATTTTTCGCAAAGAGACCGACTGCAAGGCAGATCCCAAGGATAACGTAGTTTCCCATACCGCCGGCAGCAAGTGCGACTTCGGATCCCTGTTCAGCCATAACACCCAGTAAGATCGGCAGAACAGCCCAGTGCATTCCAAGCAGGATAATCAAAGAGAAGCATGCGCCGAAAATTATGCTTGTTAATAAAGGAATACCACTGATTGCATCATAGATAATGCGGATCAGGTTACCGACCATACCACCAATCGGACCAAAAACCAGAATGGACAGCGGAACAAAGAGGCACAGACATACAGCTGGAACCAGAATAAACTGTACAACCTGAGGCAGAACCTGTTTCAGCCATCTTTCAACATAGCTCATGCAGAACACCGCAAGCAGAATCGGAATGAATGATCCGGCGAAATTATATGCGGTGAAGTGAATTCCCATCAGGCTGGCAGTTTCACCGGTAACAAGCAGGTCGGAGACACCGGGATAAAGCAGGCTGCTCCGATTGTTGCGGAGACATACGGATTACATTTGTAATGCTTCCCGGCTGTAAAACCGAGCAGGATCGGGAAGAAGTAAATCAGCGCATAGAAGATGGCATAGAAAGTCTGATAAGTCAGACTTTCACTGCTGACTACGCCCATGTTTGCGAGAAGTCCAATCACACCGGAAGCAATACCACCAGTCGCCAGGATCGGAATATACGGAGCGTAAACATCGGACATCAGTTTGGTAAAACGGTCTAATAAACCAATTTTTTCTTTTGATCCGGTATTCTCTGCACCGGCACTTTTGGAAGATGCACCGTTGAGTTTCAGACCCGGTAAAGTGAGAAACTGTTCATATACATCGCCAACGTGAGTTCCGATTAAAACGTGGAAGCTGCCGGCACCCTCAGCTGTTCCGATGACTCCCGGAATTTTTTTCACTGCCGCTTCATCAACTTTCGAGCGGTCCTTAAGCGTAAAGCGCAGACGAGTTGCGCAGTGAATCAGATCTGTCACATTCTCCGCTCCACCTACAGCTGTGAGAATGGCAGTATTCATTTTTGTATAGTCAGTCATAATTATTTTCCTTTTCTTTTAGTCTTCAAGATTTAACGCAGCACTGTGTCCTTCATAGATAGCAGTCATAATGGAATCCGGACGATTGCAGTCGCCAATCGAAACGGTGTTACGGACAATACCGAACAGTTTTTCTGTTTCAGCAGCATGGGACCTCAGTCCTGTAGAAACGATCATCGTTTGATAAGGAATACGGTGTTCCTCACCCTGAACATCCTGATAGATAACTGCTGTATCGGTGACTTCCCGGCAGGAAGATTCAGTCAGAACACGAAGATTACTGTGCATTTCAAATTTCTGGCGCAGTGCTTCTTTGAGCAGCGAGTTAGCATTCGTCGCAATCTGTTTTCCCATTTCCAGAATGGTAACTTCTTTTCCTTCTTCAGCAAGTTCAAGGGCAATTTCACATCCGATGGATCCGCCGCCAAGAACGACAACCTGATTTTGAATCTTTTCTTTATGGGCAAGTGCCTGAGTACCGGTCATGACGTTTTCACGTTTCAGACCCGGAATCGGAGGCTGACTTTCTGCAGCACCCAGAGCAAGAATCAGTGCATCCGGGTTAATGGAGCGGATCAGATCCGCATCCGCCACAGTATTCGTACGGACTTCAATCTGATCTTTCCCCTTACAGATCTGGCCTTTAAACCAGTTGAGCAGCCGTTTCATTTCTTCTTTGTGATTTTCCAGAACGATAAATTTCAACATTCCGCCAAGCTGACTTTCCTTTTCAAACAGAATCACTTGATGTCCTGCCTCAGCAGCTGTAATGGCGGCTTTCATGCCAGCCGGTCCTCCACCGACAATCACAACTTTTTTAGGCTTTCTTGCCTGTGGGACCTGTGCGGGGATGAAATGTTCATAGTGATAGCGCGGATTAACGGAGCAGCCGACCTTCCAGTGGTCCGTTGCGATGTGATAACAGTTTAAACAGCGAAGACATGGAACAATATCCTCCGGATGATTCGCCATTGCCTTTTTCGGCATATACGGATCTGCTAAAAGCGGACGTCCGTAAGCGACCATATCCACATCACCGTTGGCAATTAAGCGTTCGCCGATTTCCGGAGTCAGGACACCACCGACTACACAGACAGGAATATCGAGCTCCTGTTTTACCACTCTTGCCCATTTCACGTTCGGGGCTTCTTCTTCGAGATTAGTCGTTACGCAGTGCACATTCGCAATCGTGTTTTTATCGATTCCTGCCGATACCTGAACCGCATCAACATATTTCTGCGCTTCTTTCAGGAATGTCAGCATGTCTTCAAATGTTGTCGCATTTTCCACCCACTGGTAAGCGCTGATCCGCATATCAACCGGATAGTATGGCCCGACGGCTTCACGCACAGCTTTGAGAATGCGTAACGGATAACGCATCCTGTTTTCAATCGATCCGCCATATTCATCCTGGCGGTGATTATAGACCGGGGATAAAAACTGATCCGGCAGCCATCCATGACCGAAGTGCAGGAAAACTGAATCGAATCCGATTTTCTTTGCTCCCCGGACGGTTTCGACATACCAGTCAATCGTCTCCTGCATCATTTCTTCATCCATTTCCTTAACCACTGTGCCATCCGGCAGGACTAAGGCAGATGGTCCTTTCGCATAATCTTTTACACGGGCATCTTGTCCGCCGTGGAAAATCTCAATGGAGGCTTTTGCGCCGCCTTTGTGAATTTTCAGAACTCTTTCTCTGGTTTTTTCACGTTCATATTTCGAAAACAGCCATGGTTCATCTTTCGACGCAAAGCTGGACAGGCCTGGTTCGACGATGGCATGTCCCGCAATGACAAGTGCCGCACCGCCTTTTGCCTTTTCTTCAAAATCATCACTGGTCGGAGCTGCGATGATTCTGTTTTTCAGAACCATCGAATTAATCTTTATTGGTTGAAATAAGTGATCAAACATTTTTACTTTATATCCTTTCAGGTTTGTTCTCGCTTGAACCTGTTCCTTGTTGCATCTTTAGGATATCTGATTGAAAAAAGTGAATAAAGAGTGCGAAAGCGCTTTGAAAACCATTTTTATTTCTCGATGAACATGAAGGAATAATGACGAAAATTATTTTCATTACTTTAGAAAAAAGGTTCGAAAAGGACTCGGAAAGACTTGATTCGAATGAAAAGGAGAATCGTAGTAATACGTAAAAAAAACGGCAGCACCGTTTCCGTTTATTCCCTGTTCTGGAATAATGGATGATACTGCCGTTTCAGTTTTCAGTTCGTTTAGTAAGAATCAGATCAATTGTCTTATTCTTCGTTGTTGTCAGCTTCTTTTCCGATATCTGTACGGTAGATGAGATCTGTACAGTGGATGTGTTTAGCCGAGTCGAGTGCCTGCATAGCGGCATCGAGTAAATTATGACCGACACCGGAGACAATCAGAACACGACCCCCGTCACTCACGAGATTACCGTCTTTTAAAGCGGCATGATTTCCGTAAACAACACCTTCAAAATCTTCATCGATTTCAATGAGTGCGTCTTTGGAATCTTCCTGCGGATAATTCTTACCAGCAAGAACGAGTGAAACGGAATCGCCATTGCGCCATTTTACCTGAGGATTTTCAAAATCCTTTAACTGATCCCAGGCTTTGAGCAGATCGAAAGCCATCAGAGGGAACAGTGCGCAGGCACCTGTTTCTGAAAGTCCTGCTTTAATGTTCACGCAGACCGGACCTTTATCGGTAACGATAAATTCGCCGGAGAGAATACCTTTGTATTCAATACCGCATTTTGCAAGTTCTTTGAGGAAAGGAATAAGAACCTTGCGTACGGCTAATGGAGCATACACGTTCGGAATATCGCCATGCGTACCGCACACAGAGCCTAAGCCTTTTGCCTGGGCATCGTCTTCGTTTTCATAAATGCCGCGGGTTACGACAAATGGTAACAGGGGCAGTACACGGTCTTTCCAGACCAATACTGGAAGGTTGAAGCGTTCCCCGTTCATGAATTCAGAAAAGATGATGCCTTCGCTTCCGGTATCGAACCATTCAGTCACGACATCGATTGCTTCGTCTTCATTATAAGGAATCGCAAAACGTTTCTGTCCGTTAAACTCTTTGAGCACCATCGGTGCTCCGTATTCATTAATAAAATCAATTGCATCTTGTTTTGTTGTTTTTTTGCGGAAGTCCGCAACAGGAATCTCGCATTCCTGCATCAGAGTTGCCCACTGATCTTTATCATCAATCAACTGAACGGCTTTGAGGTTCGGTGCGATCACGTTCCAGCCGCGTCTTGATAAATCTTGTGCTAAGCCTTGGCGAATCAGGTGTTCATCCAGAATAAAAATCGCGTCAGGATCAACTGCAGTAATCGTTTCAAGAACATTTTCAGGATGATAAGGTTCTGGAAGTTCTTCCATGGACTGTTCAAATTCATGGGTGAACGGATTTCCGGGGCACACTAGAATCTGATGATTCCCGTTCTGTTCGAGAGCAGTCGCAAGAGCCTGCTCTTTCGCATTTTCTCCAATAATGATTACTTTCATATATATTGCCTCTCTGAAAATCATGATAACATGCACAAATCTGAAATTTTTTAAACTTTCTGTTAACGAAATAAGATCGGGACAGAATAGTCGTATCTCCGATGATTTTTACTTTTTTACCTTGAAACCGCACATTCTTTAACTGTCACTTTTTTCCGTTTTTTAAAACGCTTTATTTCATGAATATATCAATTAACCATAAAAATAAAATTTGTACGTCCAGGTGGAAGAGCTCAAAGGAAGCCGGAAAAATCCATTTAGATTCGGCTGATTCGAAGAACTGAATGGATGAGTGCTAAGCGTACATTTTTCTGTTATGAATTTCCTTTGAAATTATTTTTGTTTTTTCCGTTAGATTTCGCTTATCTTTCGTTATTTTTGTTACACTCTAGAAAGAGACTAGTAATTGAATCATTATTTTTTTTTTTACTCTCTTTACCCCGTTATAAAAAGATACACGAAACAGAACGACCCCCTTTAGAGCCTGTTTCTGTTCCGTTTTTATATCCGACAAGAAAGGAATTTTTATGAGTAAACCTGCAAACCGCAAAGTTAGCCCGAATAAAAAGCGCAGAAGAAAAAGACGCATCCGCTATGACCGCATCGCCATTCTTGCGCTCGGCGTGATCGGTATCTTCGCTCTGATCTGGGCCGGCTACCGTTTCTTTAACCCTCTTTTATTAAAGAGCGATCACTACATTGCCGAATACGGCGAAACGTTTGATCCGTACGGCAATATCAAATCCGTCTTCCTCGACTCCAAGACCAATGTCGACTTCCAGGGAGATGTCGATTCAAGTGTACTCGGTGAAGTAGATGCTTCCTACCAGTACAAAAACCGCACTTACCCGTTCACTGTGGAAGTGAAGGACACCAAAGGTCCGGATCTCATTTTAAAAAACGTCACGACGGATACCACCCAGCCGGTCACTCAGGATGACTTCATCGAATCGATCAGCGATGCCTCCGAATACAGCATCCGCATGGATGGGGATATCCAGCCAGGACAGTCCGGCAAGACTCAGATCACGATTACTGCTAAGGACTCCCATGGCAATACCACAACCAAAACCGCGACGCTCGAACGTAAAGCGGATAAGAAAGCCCCTGAAATTGAGAACTTCGAAGAAAAGATTTCCCTCGTTCAGGGTGACCATTTCGAAGCAAAATCCTATACCGCTGTCGATGACATGGACCTCGAACCGAAGGTTGTCATCGATGATTCCC
>JBJEFF010000102.1:0-9813 GCA_051873775.1 Allobaculum sp.
CTGCCATACGCTGCAAGGAAGATGTCATTGCCTGGTTTCAGGCCCAATATGGGACGCAGGGACAGGAACACTTTGCGGCACTCTTCCTGAATTCCAAAGGACAGGTCATACGCCATAAAGTTCTGTATATCGGAACGACAAACTGCGCTCTGATTCATCCGCGGGATGTTTTCAGGGAAGCCTGTCTGGCGAATGCGGTATCGATCGTCTTTGTGCACAATCATCCCTCCAACGATCCGACCCCGAGTAATGAGGATATCAAAAGCACACATAATCTGATCGAAGCGGCGCGCATCTTCCAGATTCAAGTGACGGATCACATTATTGTCAGCAAGGATGCATCTTTCAGTTTTGCCGAGCACGGCTTGCTTTGTTGAATGAGGCTGTCCGGCTCGGTATAATGAGAAAACGATAAGAAAAGCATCGCACAGCGGTAAAACGCTTTAAAAAAAGCTGAATCAAAGAAAAATATTCCGATTTTACCTTTCTTTAAGCCATAATCAGCCGGAAGATGAGTAAAATCTAACCATAACGTCACAGGCACAGATCAGAAGATGTATAATTTCCGCTCATCTGTCGCTGTATTGATTCGTGCGAGAAGGAGGAAGAAGATGCGCCGGTTTTCAAAAATGCAGAAAATTCTCATCCTGTTAATTGGATTCTTTTTCCTGTTAGGCAGTCTGATGCTCTCATTACGTCAGAATACAATTTCAAATATGGGTTACAGTGCCTGGACTTACATTAAATACGGTCTGTTTGATTCGCCGGCTGTTTCCGTTACGCATGCTTTAGATGATTTCTCAAATCTCTGGCACTCTTATCAGGACAATACATACCTCAACGAACAGCTTGCCAATCAGCGTTCCTATCAGACGCTGTATGCGCAGGAACATAACCGCAATCTCGAACTTCAGGGACTGCTCGAAATGAAAAATGCACTTCCGGAATCTACCCAGATTTCCTGTCAGGTGCTCTCCCGTCCGGGACAGACATGGAATCAGACGGTCACCGTTTCCGCCGGATCAACTTCCGGTGTTGAAAAAGGCATGGCAGTCTGCTCGGCAAACGGACTGGTCGGGATGGTCAGTGAAGTGGAAACGACAACTTCGCAGGTCACTCTGCTCACCAGCAATGAACTGCCAAACAGCTTTGCGGTACAGATTTCAATGGATGACGGTTCGACAGTCGAAGGGGTCTTCGCAGGATACGATGCTGAACAGAACCGTTATGAAATCCGTCTGTTCGACCATGAGGCGGTTGTTCTTCCCGGTCAGAAAGTCGCCACAAGCGGTAAGGGCGGTACTTATGCTTCCGGACTGATGGTCGGAACGGTTACCGGTACTGTCATGAATGATGATGCGGTTGTCAGCACGGTCTATGTTTCACCGGTTGAAGATATCAGCGGATTTACTTACGTCAATATTTTCTCGGAAGGAACCCCGGCACCATGAAAAAGACCTTCGGCATAATCTTCGGGTTCTTCTGCCTGGCCATGCTCGATTCCATGTTTGCCTACACGACGCCCATTGACTTTACCTACACGCATTTTTCCATTGCGTGGCATTTCTATCTCACCGGTCTGCTCGTGTTTGTACGCGACAAACCGATGATGAACCGTTTTCTGATCGGTGCGATGGCGGGAATTATCCGTGATATGTTCTTTACGTCCACATTCCCGTTCAGTTTTCTGTTCTATCCGATGCTCGCCCTTGCGGCAGGAGTGTACCAGAATAAAGCCCGTTCACTCGAATCGGCATGCGTGATCTATATCAGCCTGATTTTCTGTGTTGATTTCTTCCCGTTTCTGTTCCAGAAACTGATGGGCATTACAACTGTTTCCTTTTTCTCATGGTTCTACCATGTGGAACTGATTACGCTGCTCGTGGGAAGTCTGATTGTGATCATGATGACTTATGTCGATCTGGTGATGGATCGCTTCTACCTCTTCCAGAGCCGGATTATTCAGAACAGTCAGCGTTATCGCCGTCATTCGGCTAGACGTCTTGCGCCGAGTACCAACCATCCGCAGATGGAGCCAAAAAGAAGACGTCGCTCTTACAGACATTAATTTGAATCACCGCCGGAGCACTCCGGCTTTTTTTAATTGCGCTTGTATGAGTGATCCGACAATAAGATCCGTTATTCCATGCTAAAATTACTCAGAGGTAATCTTATGAAAAAACTGCTTCTTGTTGACGGAAACTCCGTCCTGTTTAGAACTTATTATTCAACGATTTACACCAACCCGATGTCGACCTCTGCGGGAGTGCCGACTAATGCGGTGTTCGGTTTTATTTCTCTTTTAAATAAAGCAATTGCGATGGTCCGCCCGGATGCGATCATGGTCGCCTGGGATGCGGGCAAGAAAACGTTCCGCCACGATAAAATGACGGAATACAAAGGTACGCGCAAGCCTCTCGATGAAGAACTGCTCGTCCAGATGCCGATTGTGCGCGAATATCTCGATACTGCTAATATCTGCCGTTATGAGCAGGAAGGTTATGAAGCGGATGACATTATCGGCTCTATGGCCAAAAGCAATCCGGATTATGAAACCACGATCCTGACCAGTGACAAGGACCTGTTGCAGCTCGTTGAGCCGACCACAAAAGTCGTTCTGATGAAAAAAGGTCTTGCCAGTTTTGATGTGATGGATGAAGCCGCAATTAAGGAAAAATACGGTCTCGTTCCGAAACAGATCATAGATCTGAAAGGCCTGATGGGTGACCCGTCCGATAATATTCCGGGTGTTGCCCATATCGGTGAAAAAACCGCACTGAAACTGCTGTATGACTATCACAGCGTCGAAGGCGTCTATGAACATATCGATGAAATGAAAGGCAAACGCAAAGAATATCTTGAAGAAGGCCGTGACATGGCTTTTCTGTCGAAAGAACTTGCGACCATCTTTACGTCGATGGAAATGCCGATTGATATCAATACTCTCGCTTTGCCTCCGGTTCCGGCTGATCTTGCCGATTTCTACCGCAAGTATGAAATGAAGAGTCTGCTTGATCGGCTCGATAAGGAAATAGCCGCACGCAATGCGATGCTGCATATTGATGGCGATGACAGTGTCACAGAACTGATCCAAGAACAGAAAGCTGCTGAGACAATCGTGCACGTTGATCATTTTGACGGCGAAAAGGATAGTGGGCTCGTCCTGCTTCCACTCGCCACCCCGGAGCCATTCCTCGAACAGGAACTGTTCGGTTTCCTGTATCCGGCAGGCGATGAGATTCACTATCTTCCTTTAGAAAACGCGAAAAACGATGAGGGATTCAAGGATCTGCTTACTACGGATTCTTCACTGGTAACCTGGTCGATTAAGGAAATGCTGCACCTGCTTGACCGCAATGGTCTGCCGCTCGCAGAGTTTGCGGACGATCTGCAGCTTGAAGTGTTCCTGCTCAACTCGCAGGCCAATAAAACAGAAGATCAGATTGAAGCTTTAGGCATCGAACTCCCGAACTCCCTCCATGATCTGACGCTGAAAAAATCCGGCGGCTTTACCGTCGAACGTGCTCTGCCGGTCTATGCTGCATGGACAAGAGGATTAGTCAATCAGGCACAACAGTTACGCAACAAGATGAAGGATGAAAACATTCTTGAACTTTACGAAACGATCGAACTGCCACTGACGCGCCTGCTTTATGAAATGGAATGCAGCGGTATTCAGATTAATGAAGAAAAACTCCTGAAAATCGGAGAAGAATACCAGCACCGCATGGATGAGATTGAAACAAAGATCTATGAATATGTCGGTCATGCATTTAACATCGGCTCTCCGAAACAGCTCGGTGTCGTCCTCTTTGATGAACTCGGCTTAAAAACCGGCAAGAAACGTTCCACCAGTGTGGAAGTTCTCGAAAAACTGCAGGGTGAACACCCGATCATTGATGAAATCATGGAATACCGTAAGTACTCGAAGATCATCAGTACCTATATCACCGGACTTCAGAAATACATTCACGATGGCAAGATCTTTACGACTTTCAACCAGACTGTAACGTCAACTGGCCGTCTTTCCTCTTCCGAACCGAACTTGCAGAATATTTCCGTCAAGAGTGCGGAAGGGAAGGAAGTCCGTAAAGCATTCCAGGCTCCGGAAGGGTACTCCTTTATTTCGGCGGACTATTCCCAGATCGAACTGCGTATGCTCGCCCATATGGCGGATGAAAAAGTCATGATCGATGCCTTTAAACATGATATTGATATCCACAACCAGACGGCTTCGATTATCTTTGATGTACCACCGATTCAGGTCACAGAAGACCAACGCCGTATCGCCAAGACCGTCAACTTTGCGGTCATTTACGGTCAGACGGAATTCGGTCTGTCTCAGGAACTTGGAATTTCCCGCTATGAAGCCAAGGAATTTATCAACTCCTACTTTGAAAACTACCCGAGCATCCATCATTACATGGACGGCTTAATTGAATTCTGTAAAGAAAATGGTTATGTCGAAACGATGATGCACCGCCGTCGGGTTATTCCGGAAATCCGCGATAAGAACTTCATGACCCGCGAATTCGGTAAACGTGCCGCAATGAATGCGCCGATCCAGGGCTCTGCTGCGGATCTGATCAAAGCCGCAATGCTTAAGGTGAGTCACGCCATGCAGGAAAAACAGCTGAAATCCAAGATGATTCTGCAGATTCACGATGAACTGATCTTCCTCGTTCCGGATGATGAACTCGAGATTATGAAAAAACTCGTGATTGATGAAATGGAATCGACGATGAAGTTAAATGTGCCGCTCAAAGCATCCCTCGGAGTCGGCAAAGACTGGTATGAGGCTAAATAATGCCGGAAGCACCAGAAGTCTCGAGAGTCATCGCCTATCTGCGCCGGGAACTGACCGGTCATCAGATCGTGCGTGCAGAGATTACTCATCCTAAACTTGTCGAAAACATGGACTGCGAAACGTTCTGCACAGAACTTGAAAACCAGCATTTCCGCCGTTTTGAACGGCTGGGAAAATACCTGATTTTCGTGCTCGATGATTATGACTGGATTGCCCATCTGCGCATGGAAGGCAAGTTTCTGATCTATGACAGTCCCGAGACGGTTGATCAGCTCGATCCCGTGAAAGACCTCAAGCACATTCATGCCCGATTCTATCTTGAAGACGGACGGGTGCTCTGTTATAAGGACACCCGTAAATTCGGCCGCATGTCTTTATGGCCGAAACAGGAGAATATATACGAACTGCCGCCTTTAATTAAAATCGGCAAGGACGTTCTCGATCCGAGCCTTGATGCAGCGTATCTTGCTAAGAAAGCCGCAAACCGGAAAATTCCGCTCAAGACATTCCTGCTTGATCAGAGTGTCATTGCCGGCATCGGCAATATCTATGCCGATGAAATTCTCTTTGAAGCCGGACTCTCTCCGCTCTCCGTATCCTGTAATCTAGAACCGGAAGATTTTGAGGCGATTGTCCGGGCAACTCGCTCAATTATGGAACGGGCGATTGAAGCCGGGGGAACAACGATCCGCAGTTTCTCCTATGGGAGCAACCATACCGGGAAGTACCAGAACAAGCTAAAAGTTCACCGTAAACGCGGAAAGTGTCCCGAATGCGGTCATCAGATACAGCGTCAGAAGGTAAACGAGCGGACAACCTACTTCTGTCCGCAGTGCCAGAAAGAAAAATAATTAAAAATGAACCGAATCGGATCAGAGAATTTTTCTGATCGGGAATCATAAGGAATGCAGTATGGAAACAAAGACACAAAAGAAAATCCGCACGATCGGAATTACCGGCTCGATGGGATCAGGCAAAAGTGCTGCCCGCGAGATCCTTGCCGGATTTATTCCGACGATTGACTGCGACGGAATTAACCGCGATCTTCTGAAAAAAGGTCATGCCGGATGGCAGGCTTTAAAAGAAGCCGGGTTATTCTATGGCGATGAAAACGGTGAAATCGATAAACAGGCGATGGCTGATGCGATGTTTGAAGATGCCGGACTTCGTCATAAAATGGAAGCAATTCTTCAGCCGCTGATCATTGCCCAGATGGATGAATGGCTCGCAAGTCAGGAAAATGTCTGCGCAGTGGAAGTTCCTCTCTTATTTGAATGCGGACTTCAGGACCATTTTGATGCAGTCTGGACGGTCACCTGTTCCGATGACACTGCACTTGAACGCCTGGAACAGGGCCGGAATATAGAGGCCGACGAGGCTAAACGCCGTCTTGCCCTGCAGTATCCGCCCGCAAAAAAAGCGGAATTATCCCATGTGGTTCTGCATAATGACGGAACGATGGAAGATCTGCACAAACAGATTGAAGAAAACCTTAAAACAGTTACGAATTAAACGATAAACAATTCACCCACAGACAGACTGAAGAAAGAGACGGGAGGAGACTATGGCAAAAGCTGAACCAATCATTGAAAACAAAGATTTGTATCCGACAACGGCAATGATGAAACTGATTCCGCCCCGTAATACATCCGCAACATGGTGGTCGGATCTGACCCTTTTCTACCGCCCGTTAATCGGCGTGGAAGCTATGCAGTTCTATCTTCTTCTCCAGTCTGTATCGCTTTACCATAACGAAGTGAGTCTGCAGGAATTACGGGAATGGATGAACTGTTCCAATTCCGTCCTGCATATGGTTCGTATTCGTCTTGAAGAATATAACCTCTTGCGCACATTCCAGAATACAGATGAAGAAATCTGTAAGCTGCAGCTCTGTGCTCCGCTGACCTCACAGCAGTTTCTCGAACATCCCGTTCTCGCAAGAGCTCTTCTTGCCAAACTGGGCAATGAACGCTTTGTGGCTCTGACGAGTCTGGTTACTCCTGAACCGGAAGAGGAAGACCTGACAGAAGTGACCAAAGTTCTTTCGAGTCAGACTCTTGAAGAAACCTGGACGAGTGAAGCGGAAAAAATGTTAAAATCGCTCTCACCGCGCTGGGATCTGCCACAGGACTACGATTTTGACTGGAAAACTTTTCTCGAAAATGCTGAACGCTTTTTTCCGCAGCGTCTGCGTACTCCGGAAAACCTCAACCGGATTGCCTATCTCGCAAATGTTTACGGGGTTTCCGCTGAGAATATGCGGGTGAAACTCTCGCGGAGTCTGCGAGATGGCCGTACATGGATCGATTTTGATAACCTCGTCAGCCAACTTGCGACTACAACCAAAATCGAAACACCGAAAAAGGCTGATCCGAATGACTACAGCCAGAAGCCTGTTCATTTCCTGCAGGCTCGACAGTCCGGCAAAGCGCTGGTTCTGCCTAACGAACGGCGCATGATCGATAACCTGATGCGTCAGTACGAGTTTTCCAATGAACTGATGAATACCATTCTCGAGTATGCGATGGAAAGCAATAACGGTCAGCTGATCGTGCCGGCAGTTAACACGATTGCGAATAACGTAGCGCGCAATAATATTCAGACCCGTGATCAGGCAATCGAATTCTTTACCCGTACGACAAACAAGCTTCCGCAGAAAAAATACAAACCCCGTAAAACGATTCCGGAAGAAGTGACTGTTCCGGAATGGTATGAAGTGAAGCCGCAGGAAAAAGCCAGCGATGACGAGATCGCGAGAATCATGGCGATGCAGAACGAATTATTAAAAGGAGGATCTAACAATGGAACCGATTGATCTGAAAATCCAGCTCGACGAACAGGCGCAGCAGTATCATGACGATCTGATCAGAGCACTCCGTGAAGATCCCCGGATTCAGGATTTTCTCAGAAAGAATAATCTGGATCACAGTGTTCTTGAAAAACACTCCGGCACATTTTTACGCTGGCTTAAAATCGTATCGCAGTGCCAGTCCTGTAAAGGATTAAATTATTGTGTCTCCAAAGTCAAAGGGAATTCCGTCCATTTAAATGTAGATGATCAGAAATTCATCAACGAAATTTATATGCCGTGCCGCTATCAGCGCTCGCAGAATGAAAAAATGGCGCACCGGGCTAACTTTACGCTCTCGCACATGAAGGATCAGGACTATCTCGTTTCCTTTGAAGACCTTGCGCCGGGTCTGGCTCAGGAATCCAAATCCTATCTGCTTGCCTATACCGCAGCGATTACTTCTATCAATACTCCAAACGGATGTCTGTTCTACGGTCAGCCGGGAACAGGCAAGTCAACTCTGATGATGGCTCTGGCCAACACCCTGGCTAAGCAGGGGAAAAGAGTAGCCTATGTACGCGTTCCACTGCTGATGAGTGAGCTGAAGGAAAATCTAAAAGATAATGAGTTCTTCCAGAAAACACTGACCCGCATGCGTCTGGCCGATGTGCTGTTCCTTGATGATTTCGGCAGTGAATCCGCCTCGATCTGGACCAGGGATGAAATTCTGTTCCCGGTTCTTGATGAGAGAATGAACAACCACAAAAAGACGTATTTTGCGAGCAACATCAACCTTGAAGAGCTGGAAATCAAGTATGCCCTTTATGAAGGATCCGCTCTTAACGGAGTTGCGTCGAGACGGTTTATGGACCGTGTCCGTACACTTGCCCAGCCGGTCGAACTTGCCGGCGCATCGAGAAGAGTGACTCCTCATATCCGATTTGAGTAAAATTTTAAGCCACGTTTCGGGCATGGCTTTTTCTACGGGAAAAATCGTGAAAACGGAAAAAATGAACTGCGAAAAGAAATGATAAAATTCAATTTGTACTGAATGTTCTTTTTATCCGAAGTTTAAGATTTGATTTATGCAGAACATGATGATGAAATAAGATTTTTTGCACGGAAAAAATAAAAAGTGATTAGTGAATAATCCTTTAAAATCGCTAGCGAGTAGGATAAACTAAATCTGTTGAATAACAAGGAGGAAATCGAGTCATGTTAGTATCTGCAACAGAAATGATTAACAAAGCTCACGAAGGTCACTACGCTATCGGTGCCTTCAATATCAACAACATGGAATGGATCAAAGCCATTCTGCTTGGCTGTGAAGCAAAACAGTCCCCAGTTATCCTCGGTGTATCCGAAGGTGCTGCAAAATACATGTGCGGTTACAAGAATGCTGTAGACATGGTTAAAAACATCATGGACTTCTACAACATCACTGTACCAGTAGCTATTCACCTTGACCACGGTTCTTACGAAGGCGCTAAAAAAGCTATCGAAGCTGGATTCACATCCGTAATGTTCGACGGATCTCATTATCCAATCGAAGAAAACATCGAAAAATCTAAAGAACTCATCGAACTTGCTCACTCCAAAGGCATTTCTATCGAATGCGAAGTGGGTGGCATCGGTGGTGAAGAAGACGGTGTCGTTTCCGCTGGTGAAGTTGCTGATCCAAAAGAATGCAAACAGGTTGCTGACCTCGGCGTTGACTTCTTAGCAGCAGGTATCGGTAACATCCACGGTAAATATCCAGAAAACTGGGCTGGTCTGAACTTTGACGTATTAGGCGAAATCCAGGATATTACTGAAGGTAAACCACTCGTATTACACGGTGGATCCGGAATCCCACAGGAAATGGTTAAAAAAGCCATCACTCTCGGTGTTTCCAAAGTAAATATCAACACTGAATGCCAGCTCGTATTTGCTGATGCAACTCGTAAATATGTAGAAGCTGGTAAAGACCTGACTAACAAAGGTTGGGACCCACGTAAACTTCTGAAACCAGGTGCTGATGCAATCCAGGCTCTTGTTGAAGACTACGTAGAAACTTTCCTTGGCTCTGCTCACAAAGCTTAAGAAATCATTTCAAATCTATAATTGATAACATGAGAAGAAGAGGCGACCTGAAATCGCCTCTTTTTTTACGCACTCCACCAATGTCATTAAGTTAGAAGGATTTTACAAGTCAAAGTTTCTTCCAGGAGATGGT
>JBJEFF010000103.1:0-9739 GCA_051873775.1 Allobaculum sp.
CGTACGCAGGGTGGTGTGAGAGGTCAGCTAATTACTTGCCTACTCGATTGGGAAAGCTTTGGGTTCAGGACATGAAAAAGCCGCATTTGACTGGAGTTTACGCAAATGCGGCTTTTATCGCTTTTAAAAATGCAGTGAGCTTTTCGCTCGTGAATGTTCTTTCTCTTTTCTAGCCTTTTGGGCAAAAGTGCTAAACCATATAGCCAATGCCTTTGCGCGTCTGAATGAAGTCATATAAGGAAATGCCTTCGAGTTTGCGGCGCAGGCGATTGACGTTGACGGACAGTGTGTTTTCGTCGATGTAACAGTCGGTTTTCCACAGAGCTTCCATCAGCGCTTCACGTTTGACTATTTTTTCTTTGTTCTCCATCAGGATCTTTAAGATTTTCGCTTCATTTTTTGATAAATCAATCATCTTGCCATTGTAGCTGACTTCGTTGTTGCCGATATTCAGACGAACACCTTTGTGTTCGAGATAGTCTGTGTGTGACGTGTAATCAAAAGTTCTTCTTAATAAAGCACGGATCTTGGAAACCAGGATCGTGATATCAAAAGGTTTTGTGATGTAATCATCCGCACCCTGATTAAGTGCGCTGATGACGTTCATGTTCTCGTCAGCACTGGATATGAAGATAATGGGGACACTTGACGTTTTCCGGATTTCAGCTGTCCAATAAAAACCATTTCGTTCGGGCAGATTGAGATCCATCAGGACAAGATCCGGTTTTATTGCTTTAAACTGTTCAAGGATGTTGTCAAAAGTAGCGGTTGAGTACGCATCGAAGCCCCAGCCTTTTAAAACGGAGGCTAATGCGCTGGAGACGGATGGATCGTCTTCCACAATCATGATTTTATACATGGCTTTATTTTAGCGCTAAATATTCTAATCGATTGTGAATATACTCCTAAGTTATCGTGAAGAAAGTCCGCAAGATTTTCTTAAATCTGAAAATTTCCGTCCGCTTTTCTTTCGGTTTAATTTATTTTTCACGAAGCGCTGTCCGGAGATTCCCTATCATCCCGGAACTGCGAATAGTAAAGTTTCGCATAAGCCCCGCCTTTTTCAAGGAGTTCATGGTGGGTGCCGTTTTCGATTAAGTTGCCCTGATCGATGACCATAATCCGGTCGGCATTGATGATTGTGGACAGACGATGGGCAATGACAAAGCAGGTGCGGTTTTTCATAACCGCTTCCATCGCAAGCTGGAGTTTCTTTTCCAGACGGGTATCGACGGAACTCGTTGCTTCATCAAGAATCAGAATTTGCGGATCTTTGAGCAGCGCCCGGGCAATCGTCAGAAGTTGTTTTTCACCCTGCGAGAGGTTTGCGGCATCTTCACCTAAAAGGGTCTGCAGCCCATCCGGCAGTCCGGCAATGGTGTCGGAAAGACTTGCCATTTCGATGGCTTTCTGAATCTGTTCCTCTGTTACTTCATCACGGGCATACCGGAGGTTGTCTTCGATTGTGCCTTCAAATAACCACGGATCCTGCAGGACCAGACCAATTAAGGAGCGCAGATCTTCAAAACTGAGATCACGGATGTCCTGTTTGTTTATGGAGATGGATCCGGACTGAATCGGATAGAAGCGTTCGAGCAGATTGGTGATTGTCGTTTTTCCTGCACCAGTGTGGCCGACAATCGCAATCGTCTGCTTCTGATCCACGTGAAAGTTCATGTCAGTCATTAAAGGCTGATCCGTATACGAGAAAGCAACGTGACTGAAATCGACGCTTTCCACTTCTTCGATTTTTTCTTTAGTCTGAGTCTGTTCTTCATCCGGCAGGCTCAGGAAACTGAACAGACGGTTCATGCCGGAGTAGCCGGACTGAAGCGCATTGGTCAGCTGTGAGATATGGGAGATCGGATCACTGATATTCCAGATATACCGTATTGCTGCCTGCAAGTTACCCAGGGCAAGTGTGCCGTTTAGAACCTGAAACGAGCCGGTCAGAATCGAGAAGGCGATGATCATGTAGGTGACAAACGCACTTGAAGGTCCGATTGTGCCGGAAAATACCTGAGCTTTAAAGCCGATATCGCGCATGGCGGCATTTGCTTTCTCAAACTGGTGAATCGCATAGTCCTGACGGTTGTAGATCAGGATTTCCGAAATACCGGTATACATTTCATTGATCGTACTGCTCATGTTCGAAAGAGTCTGCTGCTGAAGGTCGAAAACCGGCTGAATACGGCGCACGACAAAGAAGCTGATGAACAGAATCAGCGGAATTCCGGCAAGAACAATCAGGAAAATCTGCTTGTTGATCACAAAAAGCATGCCCATCATCGCCGGAATCATAATGATGGCGCTCAGTGCCTGATCGAGGGCGACGACTAAGGCGTTCGCGAGGGATTCAACATCGTTGGTAATACGGGAGAGCAGATCTCCGGTGCGGTGTGAATCACAATACGAGATCGGAAGACGGTTGATCTTCTCATCAATCGCTTTGCGCAGATCATACATCGTACCCTGAATGGCACGGTTCATGAACAGCGCGGTAATAAACTGCGTGACGGTTTTGCCAAACATCACCAGAAAAAGCATGCCGATCCAGTAGAGGATGACATTCATCTGGATATGTGCCCCGCCAACGTGGTTGTGCATATCAGTTAAATCGAGCTGAAGCTGGGTGGTAATCCGTCCTTCGACGACCGGCATAGCGAGGAAGATGGCGGAAGTGACGAGAATGCTGACAAAGGAAATCACATACGGTTTCCAGTACGGCTTTGAATAAAGAGCGAGCTGTTTCAGACACTGTTTTAAGTTCAGTGTTTTCTCGATCACAGGAGTTTTGTCTGAATTACTGGACATTGGTGATCGCCTCCTCTTCATTCATCTGGGAAAGAACGATCTGGTGGTACAGTTCGCTCGTTTTAAACAGTTCTTCATGCCTGCCGCAGGCGGCTAGCTCGCCATGGTCGAGCACGAGAATCTGATCGCAATCCATGATCGTACTGATGCGCTGGGCAACGATTAAGAATAAAGAATCCTTCGCAATCGGGGCCAAAGACTTACGGACTTTCGCATCAGTCGCAAGATCGAGGGCAGAGAAGGAGTCGTCAAAAATATAGAGACCATTCTGTCCGCATAGAGCTCTGGCGATCGAGAGGCGCTGCTTTTGACCGCCGGAAAGGTTGCTGCCTTCTTCGGAAATCCAGTCTTCGAGACCGTCCGGACGGCTGTTCACAAAATTTGCGGCTAAAGCAAGGTTGAGGGCACGGTCGATTTCCTGATCACTCGCATCGGGTCTTGCGAAGGTGACATTATCGCGGATCGTGCCGGTAAACATATGGGCTTTCTGCGAAATCATCGCCACATTATGACGCAGCGAGGAGAGGGTGTAGTCCTGAATGTTGTGCCCGTTGATCAGAATTTCACCGTCAACCGGATCATAGAAGCGGTTGATTAAGCGGATCAGGGTCGATTTTCCCGAACCGGTTGCGCCGACCACCGCAATCTTCTGGCCTTTTTCAGCCTTGAAGGAGACGTGCTTCAGGGAATGATCGTTCGAATCCGGATAGGCAAAGCTGACATTATTAAATTCCAGAGTGGAAATATGATCGAGTTCGGTATCCCCGTTCGAAACAATGGTCGGTGCTGTATTGAGGACTTCTTCAATACGTCTAGCGCTGACGGCGGCACGCGGGTACATCATGAATACATCGCAGACGACCAGAACGGACATCATGCAGTGGAACAGGTATTCGGTAAACGTCACCAGTTCGCCAAGGGAAAGTGTGCCCTGCGAAATGAACAGGGAGCCGAAATAATAAATCAGCAGAGAAGCGATGTTCATGACGAAATAGAACAGCGGATACGAAAAGCGCATCATCGTAAATAATTTTCGGGTCACTTTTTCAAAGTGGCGGTTTTCGTGGTCAAAGCGTTTTTCTTCGGCTTTCTGACGGTTGAATGAACGGACGACGCGGATTCCGGTCAGCTGTTCGCGAAGAATGCCAATAATGCTGTCGGTCGATTTCTGCATCGACTGGGAGAGCGGTTCACTCTTTTTAAAGACATAAATGGCGCCGATCACAACAAGCGGCAGAGTGAACAGAATCGTCCACGACAGGGATATTGAGGTCTTAAACACAAGCACAAGCGAGACAACAAGCATCGCCGGGGCAAATAATGCCGAGCGCAGCAGTGTCTGCATGAACATCATCAGCTGATAAGGGTCGGCATTGGTGCGGGTAATCAGCGAGGAAATCGTAAAGTGCTCGACTTCGCGCACGGAGAATTTCATGACATGTTCGAACAGATCCTTACGGATTTCGTAAACGGCGGATGTCGCAATTTTTGAACAGGTCACGACAAGTAATAACGTTCCTGAAGCACTTAGAACAGCAACCAGCACAATGAGCCAGAAACCGGAAAGAATGGCTTGCGGATCGTGCTGATTGATTCCGGTATCGATGATCCGTCCGAAAAAGAACGGAATTCCGATTTCCGCAAAAACAAAGCTGAATGCGAACAGGACGTTAAGAAATAACAGGAATTTTCGTTTCCTGAGATAGTGAAAGATTAATCGCATAATTCCTCCTTTCCGTAAGATTTCTTCTTTCTTTCAAAGAAGAAATCTCTTTTTGGTGCAGGTACTATGAAGGATAACAGAATAAAAAATTCCTGACTACTGGTGATTTACAATGAACTTTCCACAGTGAACAATTCACTCACGACATTTTGAATTCATATGAGCCGGAATTAAATATGAAAAAGAATGATGCCGGATTAGCACGCAGTGAATAAAAAAATCGATGGGGAAAAATCTCAGTTCAGGACTGTTAATTCATATCGATTGGTCAATTGACAGTTAACATAAAATGAAATTAGCAGGGATTTTAGCTGTACGGACAAAACAGGATTTTCACAAATCCGGCTGTTACGGGAATGAAAACGTTTACCTTAAACAATTCATTTTTTTGTTCTAAGCCGTTAAAAAAGGTATATGATTCTTGCACACTGTCTGTTCAATAAAAACATGACAGTGATTTAAGCAGTGATTTTATGAAAAGAGGAAAGGATCGGTTCACGAATTTTGAACAAACACAATTTATAGGATTTCTCCTTGCTTCTTAACAGAAACTGGCTTTACAGAGAAAAAAGAGAAAAGAAGAAGGGAGACGAAACGATGGATGAAAAAGAACTAGACTCCATAGAAATTGCGAAATTTCAGGAGAACAAAAAGAAAAGAAAAGAGTCCGGCATGAATATGGTTGAGGGTTCACTCTGGAAAAAAGTGTTCCTCTTTGCCTTACCGCTTGCCTTGACGGGTGTGTTGCAACAGTTATTCAATGCGGCGGACGTTGCGGTTGTCGGTCAGTTTACCGGCGAACTCGGTGCTCACTGTATGGCGGCAGTCGGTGCCTGCGCTTCATTAATTTCCTTACTGGTGAATATGTTTATCGGGATTTCCATTGGCAGCAACGTTGTCATCGCCAATGCGATCGGTGCCAATAACCACCGGCGTGTAAAAAAAGCAGTCGCAACTTCAATCTGGATCGCCATTATCGGCGGTGTCGGCCTGACTCTGATCGGCGAACAGGTGGCAACTCCGATTCTGCAGATCATGGGTGTTCCGGAAGAAGTCTTCGATATGGCGGATTTATATATGGAAATCTATCTGCTCGGTATGCCAGTCATCCTGCTCTACAACTTTGAAGCCGCAGTTTTCCGTGGTATCGGAAACCCGAAACTTCCTTTAATTGCGCTGAGTATTGCCGGTGTAATCAACGTCATTCTCAATGTCATTTTAGTTGCCGGTTTCCATATGACAGTTGACGGGGTTGCGATTGCGACGGTTGCCTCCAACTTAATCAGTTCAATTGTTCTGTTTATCTTCCTTCGCAGAAATAAACTTGTGACGTTCCACTCCCTGTTTGATCATCCGATTAAGGGTGAACTGCTTGGCAACATTCTGCGCATTGGTATTCCGTCCGGAATTCAGTCTTCCGTCTTCTCGATTGCCAATGTCGTGATCCAGTCCGGCTTCAACTCACTCGGAACCATTATCATGGCATCCAGTTCCGCTGCGGTGAACATCGAAGCCATCGAATACAACATTATGTCGTCATTCGGTCATGCCTGCACAACATTTACTGGTGCCAACTATGGCGCAAACAAGATCGAACGCTGCAAGCAGGTCCTCAAAACCTGTCTGATCGAAGGACTCGGAGTAACATTCGTCTCGGCAGGTACGATTATCCTGTTCGGTCATCAGCTGCTCGCCTTATTCAACAGTAACCCTGCGGTTATCGCCAACGGTTATATCCGTCTGGTTATCCTGTTATGTTCGTATTTCTTCTCCGTACAGTACGAAGTCATTTCCGGATACCTGCGCGGTTTCGGGATCTCCATTCTGCCGGCTGTTCTGACCACACTCGGTGTGTGCGTGCTCCGTATTTTCTGGATCATGTTCATCTTCCCGCTTAACCCGACTTACGTCACAATTCTGGCCGTCTTCCCGTTGTCCCTTGGCAGTGCGGCAGTTCTGCTGATCATCGCACTCTTCTGCACGCAACCAGCCAACAAACGTTTAAAAGCACGTGCAAAGAAAGCTGAAGCTGCTTAAGAATGACTATTCATCAGAAATAATATTAAAATTCCGGGTCTTCCGTAATAAGAGGATCCGGGATTTTTGCGTTTAGAAAACAGAGAAAACGGACGATCAGGTCGTCTCGCGGTGAATAAGTTCAGGAAGAATCTGTACATGTTCAGGCTTGCCGGAAAGAACGGGTTTTCTCTTCTTTCGGTCCTCCATCATTTTGACCAGAAGTTCCATGGCTTTGGCCGCCATTTCTTCTTTTGGCTGGGCAATTGTGGTGATTGGAATGATGGCTTCTTCGCTGGCTAGCGTGTTGTCGAAGCCGACAAGCTTGTAGGTATCTGGAAATGTGCCGTATTTCTTGAAAATGAAATTGAGGAAAATGCTGGCATACGTATCGTTCGCCAGAAAAACACCTTTGACTTTATCCTGTGGATAAGCCGATTCGATCTCCTCAAAAATGCGTCGCAGATTCATTCTGTTCTCCTTGTAGGTTTTCCCAAAGTCTTCCTGAATCACAATGGCTTGCTTGCCAGCATCTTCAAGCGTTTTCCGATAACCGGTGATTCGCTCAAAAGCAGGAGCAGGGGCGCGGTCGGTCGGATAATTGGTGTTGATATGCAGATAATAGTCACAGTCATCCTGCAACAATTCACGAGCGGCTAAAACGCCGCCGACATAGTTGTCGACCGTTACGGAGCTGACATAATCGGATTCGCGTTCAATCGTGACGATCGGAATGTTAAACGCCGCCAAGACTTTGCTTTCAATGGTATGGGAAAGCACGATCAGGCCTTCGATTTTATAGGCAAGCAGCTCTTCGATATACTCCATTTCTGTCTGCTTGCTGGATTCGCCAGGGAAGACGAGAAACTTGTAGTGGTAATCATTATAGGAAGACAGCAGCAGGTTCAGCATTTCCGCATAATAGTTTAAAAAGAGGTTGGGAACAATAATGCCAATGAATTCGGACTTGCCATTCGCGAGGACACGGGCAAGCTTGTTTTCCTGATAGCCAAGCACGTCCAAGGCCTCCTTGATCTTCGCCTGGTTTTCAAGCGTCAGAGAGTCAGGATTGTTAAAATAGCGGGAAATCGTTGTTTTTGAAAATCCGGTATAAGCGGCAACATCCGCAAAGGTTACTTTTTTCGTCATGATGCCTCCTTGAAAGACTCTTTTAGATTAATCGAAAACAATGCGTTCTGCAAGCAGAAACGTTACTGGTTACGAAACCGGTAACGTTGCGATAGGAATGGGAAAAATTAAATTTCACGATTTCCTTGACGAAAACGGTTACACTAGATATGATGTAGTCAAGTAACCGGTAACATAACTGGTTATGTTACCGATTTACAGAAGAGATTCAAAATGAATGCAGGTTAGAACAAGGAGAAAAGAGAATGAGAAAAAACCTGAAAACTAAAGTGCTGAGCATACTTGCTGCTGCAAGCTTGCTTAGTGGGTGTTCTTCGAAAACCGTTCAACCCGGCAGCATCGCTGGGTATGACGAAAATGAAGAATATCTAAGCATCTGGGTCCATGTCATCGAAGATACCGAAGAAGGACGGGCTTACCGCGAATCGGTCGATGCCTTTAATGAGATGTACGACGGTCAGTATTTTGCGGACGTTGAATTCGTTCCGCGAAATGATTCGGGCGGAGGCTATTCGGACAAGGTCAATGCTTCTGTCATGTCAGGAGATTTGCCGGACGTTTTGACGGTCGACGGACCGAACGTTGCCGCCTATGCCGCCAATGGAATTATCCAGCCATTAGCTCCATTAACAGAGGAGGAACGTTCGATTTATCTGCCTTCAATTCTGGAGCAGGGAACGTATCAGGACCAGCTCTATGCTTTAGGGGCTATGGAATCCTCGGTCGGTCTTTACTGCAACAAGGACATCCTGTCCCAAGCGGGTGTCGAAGTTCCAGACTGTGATCATCCGTGGACATTTGATGAGTTTCTTGAAGTTTTGAAAAAAGTGAAGCCGATTACCGATCAACTCGGCGGCTATGCGCTGGACATGTCCTATCCGGTCGGAGAGGCAACCATTTATTTTTACGCTCCGTTCTTCTGGTCGAATGGCGGTGATTTTGTCAGCGAAGATGGTCTGCAAGTGGACGGCTACTTCAATTCAGAAGAAAACCTTGAAACGATCGAGTACTTAAAGACGCTGGTCACAGACGGTTACATGCCAAAAGTGGCCGTTCCTGATCTATTCGAAAGCGGACGCGCTGCCTTCAAATTTGATGGAGCTTGGGAAGTTTCGAACGTGTACAACAACTATCCGGATGTGAATCTAGGAGTTGCGCCATACGTTGTCGGCAATGACTGGAATGGTGAAACCTATACCCCGACAGGTTCATGGGCTTATGCTGCAAGCACGGGAACGGACAATATCGAAGGCGCCACAAAACTGGTTGAATACATGTCTGGAGTGGAAAGCGGACTGCGGCTGAACGAATATACCAATTCGCTTCCATCCACCTATGCCGCATTTGACCAGGTCGATATTTTTGAAATGGACGAAAACTACAAAGCGCTCTATGAGCAGCTGTCCAAGTACGGACATCCTCGTTCCATCACGCCTGTCTATCCGCAGGTTTCAAGTTCATTTCAGCAGGTGCTTGAAAACGTCGTGATCAGTGATCACGATGCCACGCAGGAACTGGATAAAGCGGTCGATCGCATCAACAAGAAATTGCGCCGCTATGAGAGGTAGCTAAATGACGAAAAAATCTCAATCGATAATGGGCATGGCCTTTTTCGGGCCCGCCTTGGTTTTGCTGAGTGTCTTTCTGTTTCTGCCAATGATCCTGACACTCTTCTTCAGCTTTACCGATTTCTTCGCCCTGAATCCATCGCTGATGCACTTTACAGGGCTGAACAACTATTTTGAAGTTTTCCAGGATGAAGACTTCCGCCTCGCTTTTTTGAACACCGTAAAGTTCGTCTTGATTATCGTTCCTTTCCAGTGCGGCGGAGCTCTTGGCTTGGCGTTGTTGATCAATAAAGTTGCGTACTGCAAGAAATACTTCAAAGTCGCTTTCTTTATTCCAGTCGTAATGTCCCTTGCGGTTGTTTCCAACCTGTGGATTCAGATCTACTCTCCTGAAGGTATCCTGAATGCCATCCTCGGTTTCTTCCACATACCGGCACAACCGTTCATTCATTCGGCAAGCCAGGCGCTT
>JBJEFF010000104.1:0-9599 GCA_051873775.1 Allobaculum sp.
TTAGCATACAGATGCGGATTCGTTATTTATACCCTCCGATTTTTTGACGCTTACTATAAGAGTTATCCGAATCCTGAATTCTTATCCGGCAGTTTCATTGAGTGAGCCGCCATTGATTTCCATGACAACCTTGTACCAGTAGAAGGAGCCAGATCTACTTACACATTTTTATCTTCTGCAGAATCCATGCTCTGTCTGGCGATATCTAGTGATTGCGTTAATGGATCACACGGAAAGTTCATGAAGAAGGCAAGGTGACGGTTGTTTCCGGCATGGAGGCAGTCCCTCTCACTGACTGGTGCGCCCCAGGAATCCACTCCGCCTACACCCATATGATCGGCTGCAATGCGGACATAGACACCATCAGATTCGCCGAGTTCCTCCTGATGTTCGGCCCGCAATGTCTGTTCAAAGGAGTACGGAACGACCTGTGCTTCAAACGGCTTACCGATTTTTGTAAAACGAAGACAGTGGTGGTCCGGATCAAACAGTTCGATCCAACGTACGCCGGTATGGTTGCCCGTTTCCTGAGGTTTAAGATAAGGCTGCCAGTTTTCTTTTGCGTCCGACTGGAAAACATCAAGACGTGCACCTTCGAGCCGGTCGCGGTAGTTTTCATGCGGTCCTTTCCCATAATAAAGGAACTGATCATAGTTTTTCGGCAGCCTGAATTCCATACCGAAAACGGCTAAATCCGGTAAGGAACGGGACGGTTCTAAAGTCAGATCCACCCCGATTGTTCCCGGTGCTGCAACGGTATAGGTCAGCGTTGCGCCGGTCTGTGCCGGATTCGGCAACTTGTAGCGATAGGTAATAGTCGCAAACAGACCTTTTGGATCTACTGAAATCTTATGATTAATTACTCGTGAAAAGAGAGTTGCGCCATACCAGTAGGCACTCTGCAGATCAAACTGATAACCGCGCTCATTATCGGTAAAGGCATGAGTAAACACCGGTCGCGGCATTGCCCATAACCATTCGCGACCATGATAAGTCAGAGATTTAAGACCTTTGCGGGTAAAGCAGGCTTTAAATGCCCCGAATTCAAAACTCGTCATTTCTCTGCCGCGCACCATTCTGATTTTTTCCGGAACCGAAGCTACATAATCGTTACGGCCAATTGTCAGCTGATCAAAGCTGATGACCGCTCCTTTTTCGATTGCGGCAGTTGGTTCTTTCTGAATGCAGTACACCGAACATACACTTTCCTTGTTCGTTTCAATCCACGGAATCGCAAAATGGTCATAGCTTCCGGCATCGAGACTGACCTCAATCTCACCGCTTAATAACATGCGGTCTTCTTCTTTCTGCTCGTAGATAAAATGGTACTGCGAAGTATCAATAAATAGATTATCGTTGAGAATCTGTACACCATCCCGGTCAACAAGAATCCGGATCGGCGCATAGAGTGTCTTCACTTCAGCAAGTTTTGCGGAAGGTGTTCCATCCGCAAACAGTAATCCGTCACCGCAGAAGTTTCCGGAGTTTGGATGATCACCGAAATCTCCGCCATAGCCGAGCATGTCGAAATGTCCTTTTAGATTGTCTGAAGCTTTAATCTCAATTGCCTGATCTTTCCAGTCCCAGATAAAACCACCCTGATACTGCGGAAACTGTTCGAGCTGAATATAGCGGTACAGCCCGCCAACGGAGTTGCCCATCGCATGCATGTATTCGCACAGAATGACCGGTTTGACCGGATGGCTCTCCAGAATTTTTCTCATCTCTTCCGGGGAAACATACATGCGGGAGTAGACATCCGAACACCCATGATAAGCGGCCGAACGATACGAACTTTCATAATGAAGAACCCGTGACGGATCTTTCAGACACAGCCATGCCGCTTCTTCAAGCAAGTTATCTCCGTACCAGCTTTCGTTGCCTAAAGACCAGAAAATGATCGACGGATGATTTTTATCCCGTTCGTACATCGAGCGCGCACGTTCAATCAGAGCTTCCCTCCATTCAAAATGGTTGCCCGGCAGCGGATCTTCCGGATTGTCTGCATCGGCTGCCCACGTGCCATGGGTTTCAAGATTCACTTCATCCATGACGTAAAGTCCGAGCTGATCACAGTATTCATAGAAAACATCCTGGTTGGGATAATGCGAAGTCCGGACGGCATTAATATTATTCTGTTTCATTAAGACGAGATCGTGATAAATCTCTTCCTCCGTCAGTGCCCTGCCGTGTTCTTTCGAAAATTCATGGCGGTTGACTCCGTGCAGCATCAGGCGCTGACCATTGATCAGAATAATTCCGTTTTCAATCCGGATCTGCCGTATGCCAATCTGCTGGGAAATCGTTTCTAACATACGTCCCGCTTCATCAACCAGAGTGATTTCGAGCGTATATAAATTCGGAGTTTCTGCTGACCAGAGTCTCGCATTTTCAATTTCAAAACTGAAATCCCAAAATTTCGTTTCATTTTCAAGGATGACCTCATCCTCCGGATCGAACAGGCGAATCCGATAGGAGACTGCTCCTTCGGCATCGATCTGAACCCGAACAATTCCGGTGGTACGGGACTCATCCAGATCAGTATCGACTTTTAGATCTTTTATGAAAGCCGCTCTGGTTCCCCGCAGTTCGACTGATCTGAAAATGCCGGAAAAACGGAAGAAGTCCTGATCTTCCAGCCATGAACCGCTTGAAAACTGATAGACCAGAACGACCAGTTCATTGGCTTTCGGTTTTAACAGATCGGTGACATCAAATGCGGAAGGAGTAAAACTGTCGGTACTGTAACCGACAAACCGGCCGTTCAGCCAGACATAAAAGGCGCTTTCCACTCCATTGAACACGAGCGAGACATGTTCACGTGGGAGCTTGTCATCGAGATCAAACCGTAGGCGATAATCAGCCTGCAGATTATGGAGAGGTACTTCACCATAAGCCACTTCTTCTTTTCCATCCCACGGATACGCCGTATTGGTATACTGAATCTGACCATATCCCGCTAGCTGCAGATGTCCGGGGACTTCAACCGGTCTGAATTCGGCGGAATTTAGATCAAGGGAAAGGTGAAGCGTTTCCGGATTCCATTTTGATTCTTCATTCACCCGTACCTGCCATGTTCCATCAAGTTTTTGAATAGGATTAAAGCCATGGATCTTACGGTGCAGAGAACTGACCGGGTCAAGCCGGTTAATCTGAACGGTTCCCGGCTGAGTGAGCCATCGCTTGCGTGCTTGTTCATTTTTCATATGTAAAAATTCCTTATCGCAATACAGTCGTCCCTGCCCGGGAAATCATACTGTATGAATCATCAAGAGTTTCTTTTTTCATTATAGTTCATGATAAGTTGTACAAGAATATGAACCTGCCGGAATTGAAGCCGGTTCACTTTCTTTTTTCAATCAGCATGCTTTTGGTGCTGACTTTCTTTAAAAATATCCAATTAAATGACGTTCTTCATTCATAATTGCCTGTTTTTAACTCTATAATGAAGGAAGAAAAATTTACCCGGAGAAAATCCTATGCTTTCAATTGATGATGCAATCTTAAGCCGCCATTCTGTAAGACAGTATCACGACATCCCGTTACCCAAGACAATCGTCGCTCTTCTTCAGGCTCGAATAAAAGAGCTCAATAACCGGAGCGGGCTGCACATGCAGCTCGTTGTTAACGATCCGCATACGTTTGACACGACTTTTGCCCACTATGGGAAATTTGAGAATGTCCGTAATTACATTGCGCTAGTGGGTGAAAAAGGAAACGACCTCGATGAGAAATGCGGATATTATGGAGAACAGCTCGTTCTCTATGCCCAGCAGCTTGGTCTCAATACGTGCTGGGTCGGTCTGCGTGTCTACAAAAAGCCGCAGAAGGTTCAGATTTCCTCTCACGAAAAAATGGCACTGCTTATTATCATCGGCTACCGAGATTCTCAGGGTGTTCCCCATCGTTCCCGTCCGTTTAAGGAAGTAGCGGATGTCAAAGGACCGATTCCGCGCTGGTTTTTAAAAGGAATGAAATATGCGCTCGTTGCGCCGACCGCCATGAACCAGCAGAAATTCAAGTTCTCGCTGCTCGATAACGGCACCGTTGAAGCAAGAGCCGGCCTCGGTTTCTATACCAAAGTCGATCTGGGAATCGTTAAATACCATTTCGAGATCGGTGCCGGACGTCATCAGGGGCTATGGGCATAATTTGTCAAGTTTTGTGCTGTTCTCGTTTTAATCATTTCACGATTCTGATCCGGAATGTTCAGGTGTCACTTCGCATGCGCGGAGGCACCTTTTTTTTGCGCTCTTTAGACTGATCGTTCACCACGCAAAAAAGGCAATGCCTTGCAGAAATGAATCTGCGCTGGCATTGCCGTAATGTCTTTAAGCAGTTTTGATCGTTGGGATCAATAATTTATCGGCTTAGAGTCCTTCTTTTTCGATTGCAACCAGGCGGTCTCTGCGACGTTTAGCGTCTTCAGCGGCTTTCTTGAACATTGCATCAGCTTCTTCTTTACCTTTCAGTTTTGCTAACTGAGCGTAACGAGCTTCTTTGAGCATGAAGGCTTCCATCTTGGAGTAATCTGGTTCCTTCTTGGAGTCAATAGTTAATGGATGTTCTTTGTTATCCGGGTTGTAACGATAGAGGTCAACATAACCACATTCAACAGCTTCTCTCTGAACCTGCTGATGGTTACCTAAACCACCTTTAATACCGTGTTCAGCACATGGTGCGTAAGCGATGATTAAGGATGGTCCGTCGTAAGCTTCTGCTTCGCGGAATGCTTTCAGAGTCTGGTTCTTATCAGCACCCATGCAGACGGAAGCTACATATACATGACCATAAGTCATAGCGATCTGACCGAGGTCTTTCTTAGCTGTGGATTTACCACCAGCTGCGAATTTAGCAACAGAGGATCTTGGAGTAGACTTGGAAGCCTGTCCACCAGTGTTGGAGTAAACTTCAGTATCCAGAACGAGTACGTTAACGTTAACGTTGTTAGCTAATACATGGTCAAGTCCACCGTAACCGATATCGTATGCCCATCCGTCACCACCAACGATCCAGTTGGATTTGTCAACGAGGTCGAAATCAACGAGAGATTTAACATCTTCGTTAGCTTCTTTAGCAGCAAGTTCTTTGATTGCCGGAGCAAGAGAACGCTGAGTTTCACGATCATTACCGCAAGCGATATATGCATCGAATTTTTCTTTCAGTTCAGGAGCAACTGTATCTAAGTTGTCTTCCATGATCTTCAGGATTCTGGATTTGTTCAGGTTGTTAGCTAAAGCCATACCATATCCGTATTCAGCGTTGTCTTCGAATAAGGAGTTAGCCCAAGCAGTTCCGTTTCCATCTTTGTCTTTAACGAATGGAGTAGATGGGTTAGCACCGCAGTAGATAGAAGAGCATCCAGTTGCGTTGGAGATCTGCATATCTTTACCGAATAACTGAGAAGCTAATCTGTAGTATGGAGTTTCACCGCATCCTGGGCAGGATCCTGGTACTTCAAAGTAAGGCATTAACATCTGAGATCCCCTAATTGTTGTAGCCGGGAACAGGTCTGTCTTATATTCAGTTTCTTTGAAGAGGTAGTCAGCCAGTGGATCGTATTTGAGCTGAGAGTTGATGTCAACCATCTTGAGGGCTTTGTTGCCTTTTTTACCTGGGCATTCAGATACGCACAGACCGCATCCTACACAGTTAGATGGAGATACCTGAACTCTGAAACGTAAGTCAGTATCTTTAACACCCATTAATGGAATAGTAGCGAATTCCATTGGTGCTTTTTCGATTTCTTCCGGAGTTAAAGCGAATGTACGGATTGTTGCATGTGGGCAGACGAAGGAGCAGAATCCGCACTGGATGCAGTTTTCCGGATCCCATTCTGGTACCTTAACAGCAATTGCACGTTTTTCTTTGAAGGCAGCATTGTTCTGCATAGTTCCGTCTAATACACCGTGTTTAGTGAATGCGGAAACAGGCATGTTGTAACCTTCAAGTCCGTTGATGCGTGCAGCATATTCATCCCAGTATGCATTGCCAGTCGGAGTACGGAGTTCGCCTACTGGTAATTCAGACCAAGCTTTGTCAACTGCAACTTCAACAAGTCCGTCTTTACCCATATCGATAGCTTTGTAGTTCAGCTGAACGATATCGTCACCTTTTTTACCATAGGATTTCTTAGCTGCTTTCTTCATCAGATCTACAGCTGTGTCATATGGAAGGATCTGTGGGTTCAGTGCGAAGAATGCGGACTGCAGGATAGTATTGGTACGACGACCCATACCGATCTGTCCAGCGATGCTGTTTGCATCGATGATGTAGAACTTAGCGTCTTTATCTGCTAATTCTTTTTTCAGACGGTTAGGCATGTGTTTAACGATGTCTTCAGCGTTGAAGGAAGTGTTCAGTAAGAAAGTACCACCTTTCTTCAGGTTGTAAGCCAGATCGTATTTGAACATGTAGCTGTCCAGAGAAACGGAGATAAAGTCAGCGTTGTTGATGTAGTAAGTTTTGTGAATAGGTTCAGATCCGAAACGCAGGTGGGAACGAGTTACACCGCCGGCTTTTTTGGAGTCGTAAGCATAGTAGCCCTGTGCGTACATATCGGTGTTGTCACCGATGATTTTGATGGAAGATTTGTTTGCGGAAACAGTACCATCAGATCCAAGACCCCAGAACAGACATTCTGTAGTTTTGCCATCATCGATTACGAAGGAATCATCGCATGGTAAGGATGTGTTAGTAACATCATCAACGATACCAAGAGTGAATCCGTTTTTGAGTTCAGTACCTTTGAGGTGATCGAATACAGCTTTGATGTGTTTTGGAGCAGTATCGTGAGATCCTAATCCATAACGTCCGCCGATGATCTGGATGTCTTTGTCGCGTAATGCAGCAACAACATCGAGGTACAGAGGTTCACCTAAAGCGCCGCCTTCTTTGGAACGGTCAAGAACAGCAATTTTCTTAACAGTTGCAGGAAGTACGTCGAGCAGGTATTTAGTGGAGAATGGACGGAACAGATGAACTTTGATCATGCCGACTTTCTCGCCGTTAGCAATCAGAGTATCAATTGTTTCTTTAGCAGTTTCAGTTACAGAACCCATAGCGATGATGATGTTTTCAGCATCTTCGGATCCGTAGTAAGTGAATGGAGCATAATGACGACCAGTGATTTCACTGATTTTCTTCATGTAATCAGCAACGATATCTGGTACAGCGTCATAATGAGCGTTACGAGCTTCAACACCCTGGAAGAAGATGTCATCGTTTTCGTTGGCACCACGAGTTACAGGGTTTGTATGAGGCTGCATTGCATTTGCTTTGAAAGATGCAAGTGCTTCGTAGTCAATCAGATCTTTATACTGATCAACGTCGAATACTTCGATTTTGTCTACTTCGTGAGAAGTTCTGAATCCGTCAAAGAAGTGAAGGAATGGAGTGTGTGCCTTGATTGCAGCAAGGTGTGCAACACCAGCAAGGTCCATAACTTCCTGTACGGAATGGCTTGCTAACATTGGGATACCAGTCTGACGAACTGCGTAAACGTCGGAGTGGTCACCGAAAATGTTCAGAGAACGGCTAGCAAGGGAACGAGCAGCAACATGCAGTACAACTGGAAGGTTTTCACCAACCCATTTGTAGATGTTCGGGATCATCAGAAGAAGACCCTGGGAAGCAGTGAATGTTGTTGCTAAAATACCAGCCTGTGCAGCACCGTGAACGGCACCAGATGCACCGGCTTCGGACTGGAGCTCAGCGATTTTAACAACCTGATCAAAGGCATTTTTACGTCCCTGAGTAGCCCAAGTATCCATGGTTTCAGCCATCGGAGAAGATGGAGTGATAGGGTAGATACAGCTCATTTCTGTCATAGCATAGGCGTTATGAGCAGCGGCAGTATTACCATCCATGGACTGGAAAGTTTTTACTTTTTCTACCATGTAGAAGTTTCCTCCTTTAAATTATTGAACCTACATTCAGTCTAATTATATTCAGATTAGAAGGTCTTTGAAAGCTATTTATCCTCTCAGTAAGCGTTTGCACAGTTAGTTTTGGTAAACTTCAGTGAAAACCGGACATTTTTATCTGTGCGTTGTTTATGTTTACGTAAATTCTGTTTGTGTTTGTAAAAATAATCATCCGTTAAATGTCAGGTCAACCTTTCTTCCTTGATTGTACCGAAAATTCTCTGTCCATCATCTCCGGCATTCAGAATCTACTGACAAGTTCTTGCTGATTACCCCTCCTTTTCATCTTGTTGCTGTTCTCTGTTACCCGATATTTTTCGCAAATTTTGCAGATGTTTATTTCCGGACTAACGTTTTTTACTTTCAGATTTCTACGGATTCTGTCCTGATCGGAGATGCATCCGGCACGAAGCTTTCCGTTTCTTTTCCTTGTCTGCCTTTCTTTTCTGACTGTATGCAGAGTCTTTATACTCTTCCGCCAACAACATTCTGAAAATCTTTACATTTAAGTATTCCCGCTTTTACATTCAGGGAAGATTCGTACATTTATCGGATTTGAAAAAGTGATGATCGTGATTACACAACCACAAAGCACCGATGAAATTGCGCAATCAGGAATAACGTTTTCGCAAACAGAAAAGCCGCTGTCAGCCGGATAATCCGGTTAATCAGCGGCTTGTATCAGCTCACTTTATGATCTTTCAGTTTTCAGAATCCAAAATACTTTTTGCGCAGAGGTTTATTCGCCAGAAGCGCATAGAGTCGTTTTATTTCAAGCCGGCCCTCATTGCCAAGAACACTCTTATTGAAAACCGTTTTGTTTTTATCCGGATGTGTAACCTTACCGGCTTCCCTGTTCTTTTTCGAATAGGAAACTTTCCGGATTAGACAAGTTGCAGCACGATACTCCTTTTTATCAAGGTTTGCGACAAACTCATAGAACATGTTTTCAAAAGGATAAATTCGGTAATACCAGTTGTCCGTATTAACCATCAGCTCCATAAATTCCTGAAACTCAAGTATTGTCTCCTTCGGTTCTAGTTCCGAATTAAGAATGGTCTGATACTGATCAGCAAGTTTTCGGAGCCATCTATCTGTTTTCTCTGAAATTCGGACCTCATCCGAGCCATCCCACCAGTAAAGCCGATCCGTATCCGAAAGAAAATAATCCGGCTTATTCTTCAACTCTTCCGGAGTATCTCAGAAGACGATAGGACTGTACTGTCTAAGATATTCACTGGTGGGAATCGGTTCAAACGGTTTAACCCGCAGATCTTCCCGCTTTTTATCGTTTGCATGCCCGACATTAACCTCATCCTGATAGACATCCGCCCGCAAAACTTTCCAGGTTTTCCAGAAATTCAGATTGCGGATTTCCGATGCCAGATAAACAATAATTCTCGCAGACATGTAAAAAATTCGTGTGGCAATACGTTTCAATGTTTCTGTTTCAATCGAGATACGTTCATGAAACGTCTTTTTTAACAATTGCCATAGGACGTCCAGATCAGCATCCGTCTTCAGAAACTCCTGTAATTCTTTTTTACAGGATAAAACATCAAATCCATAACTTCCCTCTTTTAAATAAAATTTCTTTAAGCTTTCTGTCCCCCGTCAATAATATACAGATCAAGAAACTCAATCCCGTTGATTGCGTCCATTCGGTCCTGAGGG
>JBJEFF010000105.1:0-9453 GCA_051873775.1 Allobaculum sp.
CTATTATCCCAAGGAGGACGGATACAAAATACACGTCGATTATTTGACGCTTACCCCCCTTTTCTTTTTGCCTATATAAAAAAGCAGTCCACATTCCGTGAACCGCTCATAAATTTTTTTAATCATGGACTGTCTAGTCCGGATATGTAATATTTCCGAGAATCACTTTCTGACTTGCTCCGGTCGCTCCGGGAACATTTGAAAATGATTTATGCATCGTTTCGTTGCCTAGAATTACAAACGCGATTGCTTCCTTGGCATCTGAAGAATAACCGATATCTTCCTGAGTTTTTACTTCAATGCCCTCAAGCATTTCTACCAGCATTCTCATTAACGTTTTATTGTAAGCACCGCCTCCGGCAACAATCAGTTTCTGGATCGGATGCTCATTCAGAACAAATCGTCTGTAACTTTCGGCAATGGAATATGCCGTAAACCAGGTCAGTGTGCACACTATATCTTCCGGTTTTTCATGAACATAACGTTCAATGATCGATCGGGTGTACGGTACGCCGAACAGTTCACGTCCGGTAGACTTCGGCGGCTGAACAGAAAGATAAGGGTGATGTTTCAGTTCTTCCTGAAGTTCCGGCACCGGTTTTCCGCTTGCCGCAACTTCACCATTCCGGTCATAGGATCTGCCGAAGAAGTAATGCATTGCCGCGTCAATCATCATGTTTCCCGGACCAGTATCAAACGCGTAGACATCTTCCAGAAAACAGTTTTTTGGCAGGACGGTCACGTTTCCGATTCCGCCGATATTCTGTAAGGCAATTCCGTATTCATCACTTCGGTACAGAACGTACTCACTATACGGAACCAAAGGCGCTCCTTCACCGTTCACAGCCATATCTTTTGGACGGAAGTTCGAAACAACCGGGCAGTGACACATCTGGGCGATCACGGCCGGTTCCCCGATTTGTAAAGTACTCCGTTCAAGTTCATCTGTTTTTTCAGGCTGATGCCAGATTGTCTGTCCGTGACTGGCCACAAAAGCAAGATCACGACTCTCTACTCCAGCTTTAGCGCAGACATTCAGAACTGCCTGGCCGAGTACTCTGCCGATCTCAAAATTCAGGGAACAGATTAAGGATGTAGTTGCTTCATCTTTGCAGCAACGGCCGATTTTTTCTTTTAATTCTCCGTCCATTGGCTCATTGATGAAGGCAAGCTGTTTAATGTGCGTGTCATTTCCGTGTCCTTCAATTTCACAGAGCACCGCATCGATTCCATCGAGTGATGTTCCCGACATCAAGCCGACTGCTAACATTTATTTTTTATCTACCTTTCGAATTAACTCTCTCGTTTTAATTAAAGACTGCTTGTGCTTATCAAAGTCTTCCTTCAACAAGCCACAGAAAATAAGGTCCGTTAAAGCAATGGCACTGTTTCGTGAGAAAATCGAACCGATTCTCAGTTCTTTTTCCACAACAGGGGTATACAGTGGAGTATCCGCCAGTGAAACCAAAGTACTGCGCAGGTTATACTGGGTAATGGCGGCGATATAGGCGCCCTGTTCTTTCGCGTATTTCACACTGTCATTGATAATATTCGTTTCCCCGCTGTAGCTGACCGCAATGACCATGTCCCGTTCAGTAATATGAGCGAGTCTAGAGATCAGAACGTGAGAATCTTCATTGAAAATAACTTCTTTACCAATTCGGTACAATTTTTCCATAAAGTCCATACAGACGATTCCGCTGCCGCCAACACCGAGTAAATAGATTTTCTCGGCGGCGATGGTATGGTTAATCACATCTTCCAGCGCATCAACATTGATCAGTTTGTAGAGTTCCGCACTGTTGTTCAGTGAGAGTTGGTGCATTTTTTTCACGAGCACTTCTACAGAATCATCATCACTAATCAGGACATCAAACATGACATCTTCGTCATCGTCATCAATGGTCAGATCCGCTTTTAATGCGGATAAACCTTTATATCCCATGTGCTGTGCAAAACGGATCCAGGCTGCCGCACTCGTTTTCGTTTCCTGTCCGAGTGCCTGCGAGCTCATCAGAATAATTTTCCGTTTATTTTTTAAAATATAATCTGCGATTGTTTTATCAGTATTGGTCAGTGAATCATATGCTTCACGAATTTTGTAGTAACAACTCATTTCAATCATTCCTTGCCTGATTAGCAATGAGATATGCGCCATAGCATGGATCATGCAGCGGATCTGTAAGTTCAATTCTTTCATCCAGATACTGTTTCAGCATCGGCACGAACAGATCCCGGGCTTTCCACACACCGCCGGCATAGCTCATTCTTACTTTTCCTTGGATGTGATGAGCAAGCGTATTGGCGATTGCCGCAATTTCCTGTGAGGCTTCATCAAGAATATCCAGCGCATTCGGATCATCCTCTGCCGCACATTCTGTAACAACGATCGCAAGAGAAGCAATTTTTTCACGTTGATTATTCAGCACATCCTTAACGTAATAAATGATATCATAATCATTCTCCAGCTTTAGTTGTTTTTTCAATTGGTTATAGAGCAGTGTTTTCTCCGATCTGCCATCTGCCATTTTTGTAAAAGCGTTCAGCAAACGTTTTGCAATCCAGTAGGCACTTCCCTCATCACCAAGCATATATCCCCAGCCGCCGCAGCGAATGATCTCACTGCCGGCCTTGCATAAACCGATCGATCCCGTGCCATTAATCATGAGAATTCCGTCCTCACCATTTAAAGCACCGTATAGAGCAATTTTCGCATCATTATTGATGAGGATTTGAGAAGTGTTTTCCAGTGCTCTTTCGGTGATGGTCCGGATTTTCTGACGTAAAAGAGGATCGTTTCCGTAACCGGCTAGGCCAAGCGAAACAACGACATCCTGCTGATTGATCCCGTTTTCTTTGCAGAGGGTATCCACGCCCTTCCTTAAAACCTGTACGGCTTCTTCTTCTGAAACCTGTAAAACGTGACAGGTGCCCAGACTTAGTTCGGATACCTCTTTTCCTTTGGTGTCAAAAAGCACAAAACGTGTTTTCGTTCCTCCGCCATCTACTCCAATTACATTCATGTTATGCCCTTCTTAATCTGAATTTCTGCCAAGGTTTAATATAGTCAAGAAGGAATTTTTCATCTTCTACGATGTGACCGACCACGTTCGTCATTCCGCTATTTTCCATATCATGCAGAGCGATCTGCAGTTCCCCGGCATAATGGCCGTACAGGGAGCTTTCAATAATGACGTCTCCTCTGTGAATCATTTCCGGCGCATTGAATAATTTGAAATCATGTCCTTTGTATTTCACACGGCTCTGAGTGGAACGGATCATATTCGGGTTCTGGTCTCCGCGGTTGAAATGCAGTTCTTCAAACAGAATTTTCTGTTCGATTTCCGGTACATTTTCTTCGAGCTCAACATCGAGTGTGACAAGAGATAAATCCAGTCCTTTGAAATAATCCATTTCTTCCTTAGAAGGATAGCAGTTTGAAATAATGAAATCATCCACGCAGTTTAAGGCGATCAGATGCTGAACCTGAACGGATAATGGTAAATGACGGTGTACTTCAAGAGTCGGCAGACCGCATGTTACCGGCCAGGAGCCGAAGGTATTGTCATTCTGTGAAGACACGAAAGCAGCGGTATGGATTCCGTATTTCATAAACCGTTCACTGCATGCTACGAAGTAATCTTCTTTCAGTCCGCTGTATCCGTGCGGATAAAAATTGTGGCAGCCGTAAAGCTTATATTTATTTGGCTGATAATCCATGATGGTATCAATCGTAGAGACATTGTTGCTCATGTTGATTTCGATAATCAGACCATAGGGATTGAACGTCATCTGGGACTCTTCATTACCGGTAAATCCAGCATCCAGACGCAGTCCGTCCGCTTCAATTTCGTGGAAGAAGGACAGGTCGTTATAACTGATTCCCAGTTCACCAAAGACTCTAGGGGAAACATCTACAATGATTTCAAATCCTTTTTCGTGTGCATAATGGTTGATTGAAGTGAAATCTTCTTTAATTTCTTCTCTGCTTTTCGAAACAGATAACAGGCAGGAAAAAATACGGCTGAATCCGGCATCTGCTGCCTGATCGATATAGTTTTTAATAGTTGTGACATCCGATTTTTCCGGATAAATGGAGATACCAAGTTTTCTCATAAAACTCACTGTGACCTTTCTAAAAAAAAGCTCCGAATGAAGACTTTCTGCCGGCTCTGCAGAAAGTCTTCAATAGAGGAGCTTACTAGTTATCTTTATAAATTTAGATTTGATGCGATTTATAATACGTCATCTGCTGCAGGTTCTTCTTTTTCTTCCTGTAAAAGCTTGTTGTCATACATCTTGAAGAACGGATAGTAGATTAAAGTGTCAAGGAGGATTAAAGCGATATTCAGAACAGCTGCACGCCAGTCGTTACCGCAGGCAAGGAATGCACCGATTGGACCAGGCAGTGTCCAAGGAGCAGTTGCGACAACATGGTTGACCATGCCCATAGCTGTTAAGGAGTAAGCGATAATAGCATTGCAAATCGGGGCAACTACGAACGGGATAATCAGCATCGGGTTCAGTACGATCGGAGCACCGAAGATCATTGGTTCGTTGATGTTGAAGATTGTAGGTACAAAGGAAGTGCGACCAAGTGCTTTTCCGTAAGAACTCTTTGCGAAGAAGCAGAACAGAACGGCAAGACCGAATGTAGCACCGGAACCACCGATCCAGATGAACCACTGGTAGAGAGGTTCCGCAGCGATGTTTTTAACTGCTTCACCTGCTGCATAAGCTGCAGTGTTCTGGTCAATCAGGATCAGCCATAATGGACGTGCGATTGAACCAACAATGGATACACCATGAATACCAAAGGACCAGAAGAAAGTTACCAGGAATACCAGCAGGATTACAGATGGTAAAGAATCAGTTGCGCTGACAAGCGGAGTGATCAGGTTCGCAATGATCTGGTGAACGTTAATATCGAGGAACATTGTAATCGTGGAAACAACAAGTAACACGATTACTGTTGGTGTTAAGGATTCGAAAGATCTGGCTACAGAACTTGGAACCTGAGGAGGCATCGAAATTTTGAAGCCGCTCTTCTGTGTGAATCTGTATGTTTCAACTGCAAAGAAGGCAACCAGGATACCGATGAACATACCGGCAGATCCGAGGTTTCCCATCGGGATCATCAGTCCGGCTGGTAAGCTTGCAAGATAATCAGCCAGTTCCGGATTCTCTGCTGCTAAAGCTGCAACTGCTTCAGTCTGTGCAGGAACGGAAGTCGGGATGATGGTAAGCATGAATCCAAGCTCAGCAAGGATACCACCGGAAAGCGGGTCAAGGTCATAGGACTGAGCAAGGGAATAACCGATACCGAATACTGCATACATCGTCATGATGTACATGGACATACGGTAAGGCAGTAAAATCTTTGTCTGGTTCTGAGCGATAAACTGGGTAATACCCCATGTTTCAGGCATTGAGTTAGGCAGGAACGCAATAACCATGAACATAGATGAAACAATAATCAATGGCAGAGTTGCGATGATACCGTCACGGATTGCACGTAAGTGACGCTGTTCAGCTAATTTCGCCATTGGTGTTGACAATTTCTCATCCAAAATTGCCGCAAATTTGTCAAACATAATTAATTCCTTTCTGATTCATTCATTTTTTAACTACTCGATTTTTCCGACTGTAGATTCAATCTGTGCCAGAAGTTTTTTCGCACCGAGCGGGGTGTAACCCTGAGGGGTAATCAGTACACACGGAATGCCTGCATTCTGTGCCTGTTCCTTTAATACGTCATAGCGATGACGGATCTGAGGAGCGACCATGCCAAGTGCGTACCCTTTTTTGATTTCTTCCGCAAATGCCTGAGTTGAACATTCGTTAACTTCGAGATGCAAGCCTTTTTTATTTGCGAGATCCACCAAAGCCTGAGCGGTGATTGCGCTGGACATACCCTGTGAGCAAACAAGTAATACTTTCATTTTTTTCTCCTTTCTTATATCTCTCTTCTGAAATCATTATAGCAATTCAGCCATATTTTGCAATAATATTTTATTATATCTAACAATTTAATGAAATTCTATTTCACAGAATGATTCCAGTGTAGACCACTACAAAGATGAGCATGGCAGTAAAAAGCGAAAGCAGTCCGCCGCTGATCCAGAATCCTTTCTGGAATCCGCGTTTATGCTCAATAAAGTACTGCGTGAATGCGCAGGAATATCCGCTGACCAGACCGCCGATGACGATAGTCCACATACGGTAATCCGTATTCAGCAGTTCACAGACGGCAGGCACGATAAACATTGTCAGAATGATGGAAGTCATAATGACAAAAGCACTTTTAAAGCTGAATGCCGGGATATCGTAGTCTGTTCCGCCGATTTTATAGTTATACTCGTAGACTTTTTTCGAGCTTTTCTTTGCCGGGCGGCCTTTCTGACGACTTTGCAGGCTCATCGTTTTACCCATTTACTTTTTCCTCTAAAGCTGCCATTCTTCTATTGAGCTTGATAATATTTTCAGCCATTGTCCGGACTTCCATAGCGGACATCAGATGATCCTGGGCGTGAACAAAGAGCACACTGACCTTTTTGTGTTCTCCGCGTGCTTCCGCCTGGATTAAATCTGTCTGAATCTGGTGAGCTTTGACCAGATATTCATCAGCTTCCTTGAGCAGCTTCTCTGCTTCTTCAAAGTTTTTTTCTTCGCTCATTGCGATTGCTTCGTAAACTAATCCTTTTGCATTTCCGCCATTTGAGATAATCTCAAATACGATCATTTCCATTTCGTCCATTTTTCTATTCTCCTTGTAATGTTTTAATTGTTTTTGCCAGAACCCCGTCGCATTCGTTCAGGGCTGTCTGTCCTTTTTCTGCATCCACGCCTGTCATTCCCATTAGAATTGCCAGCTTTACATTTTTGCCGGAACGGATATACAGGTCTTTTACTGTCGCGTCATCAAATCCGAGAATTTCCTGAATCATGTTCTGAGCGCGGACTTCCAGTTTGTGGTTGGTCGGCTGCACATCAACCATATAGTTGTGATAAACTTTGCCGCTTTTGATCATGACCGTCGTACTGATCATGTTCAGAACCAGTTTCTGACAGGTTCCTGCTTTCATTCGTGTTGAACCGGTAATGACCTCCGGTCCCGCAACGACTTCAATGGGATACTGAGCTAGCTGGCTGATCTCGGCATTTTCACAGCAGGAAACACTTCCTGTTGCCGCTCCGATTTCATTGGCATATTTGATTGCGCCGATGACATATGGTGTACGGCCGCTTGCGGCAAGCCCGATCACCATATCTTTTGAAGAAAAACCGCGGCTTTTAAGGTCTTCCTTCGCCTGATCCGGGTCATCTTCCGCACCTTCTTTTGCACGGAAGATGGCTTCTGTCCCTCCGGCAATTACTGCCTGAATCACTTCTTCGCTGACTCCGTATGTCGGAGGGCATTCAGAAGCGTCCAGAATTCCCAGACGTCCGCTTGTTCCGGCTCCTACGTAAACAATACGTCCGTCATTTTTTACGCATTCATAAGCAGCATCGACCAGATGGCTGATGGAATCGAGCTGTTCATGTACAGCCTGCGGGATTTTCTGGTCTTCCTGATTGATCAGCTCAAGCATCTCTTTGGTGCTCACCCGATCAATATTCACTGTATTAGGATTCCTTTTTTCTGTATCTAAATGATCTAAAATACTCACTTAGCATTTTCCTTTCTAATAAACTCCTGATAAAAATCAAAACTGTCTTTTTTCATTCTCCGGTATGTACCGTTTCCATGGTTATCTGCATCAACGTAGATAACTCCGTAGCGTTTTTCCATTTCGCAGCTGCCGGCGGAAACAATATCAACGATTCCCCACATCAGATATCCGCACACATCTACACCATCTTCCTGAGCAAGGAGGATCTGTTCGAAATGCTTTTTCAGATAATCAATGCGGTAGTCATCATGAATTTTTCCGTCTTCACCGATCACATCGCGGTAACCCAAACCGTTTTCGGCAATAAATACAGGCTTCTGATACCGGTCATAAATGCGGTTTAACGTAATTCTCATTCCGACTGGATCGATCTGCCAGCCCCATTCCGTCGCCTGCAGGTACGGGTTCTTTGTGGTTACAACGAGATTTCCGGCAGTTTTTTCTTTTTCTTCTACGGAAGATACCGAGGACTGGTAATACGAGAAAGACACAAAATCACACGTGTTTTTTCTCAGTGCTTCCCGGTCTTCTTCGGTGATTTCAAATTCAATCTGTCTTTCATCGAAAAATCTCTGCATGTAACCCGGATAGTAACCGCGGCTCAGTACGTCCAGACAGAACCAGGTATTGGTATTTTCATCCATCGTCTGTTTGAGATTGTCTTCCGGTTTGCAGGAATACGGGTAATAGCAGAAGCAGGCAACCATTGCCCCGAATTTTCCGTTTGTCATCTGATGACCCAATTCAATTGTCTTTGCGCTTGCTACAAACTGATGATGTAAAGACTGGAAAACAAGGGATTCATCGTAAGGACCATCTTCCGGTTTAACTAAACCTGTTCCATTGAACGGTGAAAAATATCCGGCATTGATCTCGTTGAATGGTAGATAGTAATCAATATCGTTTCCCCAGTGTTCAAATACAGTTCTGGCAAATTTAAGATAGAAATCAATCATTCTGCGGTTTTTCCATCCACCGTATTCCTTTACCAGATGAAGCGGAACTGCATAATGGTTCATTGTGAGAAAGATTCTGATATTCGCCTGTTTCAGAGCTTTAATGATTCTGTCATAGTAGGCAATGCCTTCCGGATTCGGTTCCTTTTCATCACCGTTTGGAAACAGTCTTGCCCAGCTGATGGAGAAACGGTAAATATCAATTCCAAGCTCTTTGAGCAGTTCAATATCCTCTAATGCATATTCATAACCTTTAGAAGCTGTCCGAAACGGAAAAATGTCATCTTTACTGGCTAATGCCGCATCTACTGCCGACATGGTGAGAAGTCTTGTTGATACTGTGGCATTAGATGTTCTGGGAGCGTATTTCCGGACATCCTGAGTATCAACGCCTTTTCCGCCTTCGTTATAGCCACCTTCATACTGACTGCTTGCGGTCGCGCCGCCCCACAGTATGCGATGCTTAGGTGTTCTTAAATCCATATAACCTCCAACTTTTATCTGTTATGCAAAAGATAACATATCGAAGTAAAAAATGAAATAATATTTTATATATTAAACTATTTTTTTGAAATTTCCGTTCACGCCCATATTAAACTGATGGATTCTTCTCTTCCGAATCAGTTCTAAAACGAAATGAATTTCAAACTATCAACAAAAAAGATGGATCGCCGAAAAAGACCCACCCGGGAATTCAAATGTTAAGGGAACTGATCAGGCGATATTGATCGATCACGATACTATAAGATTGTATCATCATCTGATCACTGAATTTTCACAATCAGAAATGATCACTAAAGCAATACACGGAGATGTTCCTTACG
>JBJEFF010000106.1:0-1865 GCA_051873775.1 Allobaculum sp.
AACTGGAAACGCATGAATTATCATGACAGTTACTGTGAAAATAAATGGGGCTATTAATAGCCCCATTTATTTTCACAGTAACTGTCATGATAATTCATGCGTTTCCAGTTATGACGCTTCATTTTCGCAACAGCTTTTTCGTAAGTCAGTTCCGGTTCTTCCTTCATGATACGGGGCATCTTGAATTCATCTGATGCAGTCACAAACAGGGAGACCACACAGTCATACTCACGCAGAACTTCTTTAGCGCAGTGTCCGAGAATAATGAATGACTCACCACTAGCCGCAAGACGACGAATCAGGTCAAACTCCTTAGCCGCAAGATCGGATTCCGTCAGTTTTCCGTTTTCTTTGGCTTCCCCATCCTGCTTCTGTTTTTCCGCTTTCTGTTTCTCTGCCTTCGGTTTATCCGGTTTCAGCAGCTTTTTCTTCGCAAAATTCCAGGAGACACTTTCATCCTGATAATAGAGATCCTGAACATCATCATGATCACCGACACCTAACTTCTGGAGAATATTCTTTTCAAAGACCGGCAACTGAAGCTGCATCCCGAGCAGATCCGCAATACGTCTTCCGCCACTGCCGAATTCACGGTCAATCACCACAATGATCTGGTTTTCTTTCTTATTCATACTCCTATCCTCCACCATGTTTTCCGGAATGATCTCTTTCTGTCTTTAGATTACCATTACTTGTCTGTTCAATGAAGAGCTGCACGGACATGTTTATTTTATGGAATCTTCTGTTTTTTCCACGTGCTCCCTATCATATACCAGGTCCTCTGATCATGGATTTTAATCATGTATTTTTTTGTTTATGTAACCGCAATACATCTGGTTTATGTTTTTTAAATTAAGGGGCAGCATCCATGAAGATCAGAATCGATCAGCAGGTTTTCGATTGCTGAATCCGTTGCCCCGGCTCATTGTGCCGGTTTTTCTGTCACTGATTTTCCATTTCTAAAAGTCGAAAAAATAGTTAGCGTTCCATATGGATTCTTTTCTATAACATAAGGATTTGCCTTATTTATCATGGATTTTGCACCTTTTAGGATGCCGGTATCCTCATTTATCTAATTGATCGGTTTTCTACATTTTGTTTAACGGTTTGTACAAACATCTTTTTTTCAGTTCACATACAATAATTTCAAGGAGGCAATTATGTCTGAAAACTCTTTAAAACATATCGTTGAAAAACAGAAAGCTGGAAATCCAGTTGGTATTTATTCTGCATGCTCTTCTAACCCGTTTGTCATTGAAGCAGTCCTTGAAGAAGCACGTGATCATAATGAAGTCTGCCTGATCGAATCGACTGCAAACCAGGTTGACCAGAACGGTGGCTATTCCGGAATGACACCGGCTGATTTCAAAGAATTCGTTCTTGCCAAAGCAAAAGAAATCGGTACTGATCCTGCCAAAATCTATCTTGGTGGTGACCATTTAGGACCATTAACCGTCGCAAATCTTCCTGAAAAAGAAGCAATGGAATATGCCCGTACATTAGTTCATGACTATGTCAAAGCCGGATTTACCAAAATCCATATCGACACCAGTATGAAAGTTGCGGATGACGATCCGAATACCCGTTTAAGTGATGAAACCATCGCACGCCGCGGGGCTGAACTCGCCCGTGTCTGCGAAGATGCTTATCAGGAATTATTAAAAGAAGATCCGAATGCCGTACGTCCTGTCTACATCGTCGGATCCGAAGTTCCTATTCCTGGTGGTGCTACCGGTGATAATTCCGGCATGCAGGTAACGCGTGTTGAAGATTTCAAGAATACAGTCGCAACATTTGAAAAAGCATTTAAGGATCAAGGTCTTGAAGAAACCTGGAAAGATGTCATCGCCGTTGTTGTTCAGCCT
>JBJEFF010000107.1:0-9313 GCA_051873775.1 Allobaculum sp.
GGATCCGTACGCAGGGTGGTGTGAGAGGTCAGCTAATTACTTGCCTACTCGATCGAATGGGAAGGGGAGATTTTCATGATAGAAGACCGACGACGAAAACCCGCAACAGCTCATTCTGTTTTGTTGAAATAACGAATAAACGAAAAACAGATACAGAACAGAACCGAAGCAGAATGAGCGATCAGAAAAAACCAAACTTAAATCATTTGAATGAACAGAAAAGAAATTGACGCTCACTAGCGCAAAGGAGAATACACATGTCTAACTTACATAACGAAAATAAATCCTATTCCAAAATTGTCCTGGCTTATTCCGGCGGATTAGATACATCCTGCCTGATTCCATGGCTCAAAGAACACTACAACAACTGTGAAGTCATCGCTGTTTCCGGAAATGTCGGCCAGGCTTCCGAACTCGAAGGTCTCGAAGAAAAAGCTCTTGCGACAGGCGCTTCCAAACTCTATATCGAAGATTTAACGGATGAATTCGTCAATGACTATATCGTGCCATCCTTAAAGGCCGGCGCAACTTATGAAGACTACTTATTAGGTACATCTTTCGCAAGACCGATCATCGCCAAGAGAATCGTTGAAATTGCGAAAAAAGAAGGTGCTCAGGCGATCTGCCACGGCTGCACCGGCAAAGGAAATGACCAGGTCAGATTCGAACTTGCGATTAAAGCTTTCGCACCTGAACTCGATGTCATTGCTCCATGGCGGTTCTGGGAACTGAACTCCAGAGAAAAAGAAATTGCTTATGCCCAAGCACACAACATTCCTTTAAAGATCAACAAAGAAACCAACTACTCCAAAGATAAAAACCTATGGCACCTGTCCCATGAAGGTCTTGATCTTGAAGATCCGGCAAACGAAGCTCCGATCAATGAACCGGGATTCCTCGAATTAGGTGTTTCTCCTGAACAGGCACCGGATACTCCGACTAAAGTCACGATCCATTATGAAAAAGGTGTTCCGACTGCAGTAAACGGAGAAGAGATGAGTGCAAAAGACATCATCTATAAATTAAATGAACTCGGTGGTGCTAACGGTATCGGTATTCTCGACATCGTGGAAAACAGACTGGTCGGCATGAAATCCAGAGGTGTTTATGAAACACCGGGCGGAACCATTCTGTATGCCGCACATAAAAAACTCGAAGAAATTACTCTCGATAAAAACACCAAGCACTTCAAGGACATCGTTGCCATGAAGTTCGGAGAACTCGTATACGACGGTTTATGGTACACACCACTGAGAAAAGCATTATCCGCATTTGTAGATTCCACTCAGGAAACCGTAACCGGTGATGTATGCGTCAAACTCTACAAAGGCAACATCCTTCCTGTATCCGTTACTTCACCGTTCTCCTTATATAATGCCGGCATGGCAACATTCGATGAAGATGACTGTTACGATCAGAGCGATTCTGCCGGATTCATCAACCTGTTTGGTCTGCCAATCGCTGTCAGAGCTTTAAACGACAAGAAACTTGCCGATCAGACTGGAGAACACTTCTCCAGCGTTGAATAATGGCGAAGCTCTGGACCGGGCGGATCGCCGGACAAACCGATCCGGATGCCAATGATTTCAACAGTTCGATCTCGTTTGATCATCGGCTCTATGTGCAGGATATCAACGGTTCCCTGGTCCACAGTGAAATGCTTGCAAAGCAGGGAATCATTACCGATCAGGAAAAAGATCAGATTCACCAGGGATTACATGAAATCCTCGATGAAATGAATAATGACCAGATCGCCTTTACGCATGAATATGAAGACATCCACACCTGTGTGGAACAGTTACTAACCGCTAAAGTCGGGGATGCCGGAAAGAAACTTCATACCGGCAGAAGCAGAAACGACCAGGTCGCGCTTGACCTTAAACTGTATGTCGGACAGACGATTACCGAAATCAAAGAAGCGGTATTAAAAGTCATGGAAGCTCTGTGTGCAGTCGGTAAGGCGAATGCCGATACGATTGTTCCGGGCTACACGCATCTGCAGCGTGCCCAGCCGATCACATTCGGCCATACGCTCATGGCTTATGCGGCCATGCTCAAGCGGGACGTGATGCGTCTTGAAAATACGCTCGAGATCATGGACGAATGTCCGTTAGGTGCCGGAGCGCTTGCCTCCACCACCTTCAATCTTGACCGTGACTACACCGCACAGCACTTAGGCTTCGCAAGACCGATGCCAAACTCGCTTGATGCGGTCGCTGATCGTGACTACTGTCTCGAATTCCTCAGTGACCTTTCCATATTAATGATGCATCTGTCGCGACTGAGCGAGGAGATGATTCTGTGGAGCTCCTGGGAATTCAAGTTCATCGAACTCGACAATGCCTTCTCCACTGGCAGCTCGATTATGCCGCAGAAGAAAAACCCGGATATGTGCGAACTCATCCGTGGTAAGACGGGTCGTGTCTACGGGGATCTGATGGGCTTACTGACGGTGATGAAAGGTCTGCCTCTTGCCTACAACAAAGATATGCAGGAAGACAAGGAAGCCGTATTTGATGCGGCAGACACCGTTCTGATGTGCCTCAAAGTCCTCGCGCCGATGATTGAGACGATGACCGTACTCAAGGACAACATGAAACGTGCCGGTCAGAAAGGTTTTATCAATGCGACAGACTGTGCCGACTACTTAACGAAAAAAGGAATGCCGTTTAGAGATGCCTATAAGCTGACCGGCGGACTAGTCGCAAGCTGCATTGCCGAAGGCAAAGTGCTCGAGGACCTTGATCTTGCCGAACTCAAACAGCTTAGTCCGCTGTTCGATGAAGACTTCTATGAAAGCATCGACCTGCTCAACTGTATCAATCAGCGCAAGGTTTACGGCGGACCGACACCAAAGAGCGTGCTGAAACAGGTGGACATGATGGAACAGTTCATCAGTGACCACAAAGACTAACTGAAATTTGAAATACACGATAGATAAAGCAGTAAACAGAATTACAGATTTAAAGAATACTTTCAAGCAGTACCGCATCACGCGGTACTGTTCCCTTTCAATGGAGGATCAGACCACATGAAAAAAGTTTATATCGACGGCCAGGCTGGAACGACTGGCTTACAGATTCATGAACGTCTGGCATTGCGCAAGGATATCGAACTGCTGGAAATTGATCCGACATTGCGCAAAGACGAAAATGAACGCAAACGCCTGATGAACGAAGCAGATCTCGTATTCCTCTGTCTTCCGGATGATGCCGCAAAAGAAGCAGCACAGTGGATGGAAGAGATGAATACACGGATCATTGATGCGAGCACCGCTCACCGAACCAATCCAGAGTGGGTGTACGGCTTTCCTGAATTATCCGGCGAACAGAAAGAAAAGATCATCCACGCCAAACGTGTTGCAAATCCCGGCTGTCATGCGAGCGGATTTATTGCGTTGGTTCAGCCTCTTGTCTCCAAAGGCTGGCTTAATCCGCAGACGAAACTGACCGCATTCTCCCTGACCGGATACAGCGGTGGCGGACGAAAGATGATCGAGGATTATGAAAATAACCCGACCGAAGAAATGGCTTCTCCTAAACCTTATGCATTAGGACTCAGTCATAAACATCTGCCGGAAATGAAAGCTGTCTGCGACCTTGAAAAGACACCGTTATTCGTACCGGTTGTCGATGACTTTAAACAGGGCATGCTCGTGCAGGTGTTCGTGGACGTCGAATACCTGCAAAAACCGGACGGCGATACTCCGGTAACCGCCACAGATTTAGTGGAGTTCTACCAGAGTGTTTACGGCAATACTCATATTTCTGTCCATGAAGGACAGAACGCATTATTCAGTTCCACACTTGCCGGCAGTGATGCGATGGAACTGTTTATCAACGGCAATGAAAATGGTTTTGTGCTCAGCGCACGCTTCGACAACCTCGGTAAGGGGGCGAGCGGTGCTGCCGTCCAGAACATGAATCTGATGCTCGGCCTTGATGAGATGAGTGGCCTGCATCTTTAATAAGACAACACCAGGATCACTTTACGGATCTGTATAGATATAGAAGAGAAAAGAACAGAGATATAGGAAGGATGGAAAAGATGATGAAAGTGATTGAATCCGGAATCACCGCCGCCAAAGGTTTTACAACCGGTGCGGTACACTGCGGACTCCGGAATAACAAGAACAAAAAAGAACTGGCATTAATCGTATCCGAAGTCCCTTGTCAAGTGGCTGCCGTGTATACGAAAAACCAGGTCAAAGCAGCTCCGCTGTACCTGAATATGGAACACCTGAAAAACGGTGTAGCTCAGGCGATTACCGTAAACTCCGGCAACGCCAATGCCTGCGCGATTAATGATGCGAAAAACGCACTGATCCAGGCAGAAGCAGCCGCTGAAAAGCTCAACCTGCCGGTTGAAGATGTGCTCGTTGCATCCACAGGTGTAATCGGTGTGGAACTTCCAGTCGATAAGATTGTGGAAGGAACACAGGTCATTGAACTGGGTACAGACTGGAAAGATACTGCCCAGGCTATCATGACAACCGATACAAAAGTCAAAGAGTATTCCGTTGAATTTGAACTCGATGGAAAAACCGTTCATTTAGGCGGTATTGCCAAAGGAAGCGGCATGATCCACCCGAACATGGGAACGATGCTTTGTTTCATTACAACAGATGCGGCTGTATCCCACGAAATGCTCAGCAAGATGCTCAAGCATGATGTAACCAAAACATTTAACCGCATCAGCGTAGACGGGGATACTTCCACCAACGATATGTGCATCGTCATGGCTAACGGTTTAGCCGGTAATACGATGATCGATCACGAAGGTGAAGATGCCGACATCTTTAACGAAGCACTCAAAACGGTCATGCAGAATCTCGCGATTGATATTGCGGCTGATGGTGAAGGGGCATCCCGTCTGATCACGGTAAATATTGAAAATGCGAAAACAGAAGAACAGGCAGAAACGCTTGCGATGTCTGTCGCATCAAGTTCCCTGCTTAAAGCAGCAGTCTTCGGTGAAGATGCCAACTGGGGCCGTGTTCTCTGTGCAATGGGCTATTCCCAAGCTGAATTCGATCCGTCTAAAGTCGATATCTACTTTGCCTCCAAATACGGAAAAATTCTTGTCTGCGAAGCGGGTAAAGGAATCGTCTTTGATGAAGAGCTTGCGGCGAAAATCCTCTCCCCGGATGCGATCGAAATTATTGCCAACCTGCATGATGGCGACCAGAGTGCAACCTGCTGGGGATGCGATCTGACTTATGACTATGTCAAGATCAACGGAGATTACCGGACATGATGACCGCTGAAAAGAAAGCGGCCATTCTAGCCGAAGCTTTGCCTTATTTAAAAGAATATAACGGCGAAATCGTCGTCGTGAAATACGGCGGAAACGCCATGATCGATGAAGATTTGAAAAAAGCTGTCATTGAAGATGTGCTGATGCTGCACCTTGTCGGAATCCACGTTGTGCTGCTGCATGGCGGCGGACCGGACATCAACCGCATGCTTAAGAAAACCGGAGTGGAATCCCATTTCCTCAACGGATTACGTGTAACGGATGAAGATACGATGGAAATCGTGCAGATGGTGCTTTGCGGCAAGGTCAATAAAGAGCTTGTCAGCCATCTCGATGGAAAAGGCGTTGGCCTCTCCGGTGTGGATGGCAACCTGTTTCAGGCTGTAAAACATATCGCCGAAGACGAAAACGGACCGCTAGATTACGGTTATGTGGGGGATATCGTTCAGGTGAACTGTGATCTGGTCAAAGATCTCATTCATAAAAACTACATCCCGGTCATCTCCTCCGTTGCGACGGGTCTTGAAGATGGCCATCCTTATAACATCAATGCCGACTTAGCTGCATCCAAGCTAGCCGGTGCTTTACATGCCAAGAAACTGATTCTGTTAACTGATATTGCAGGACTGCTTGCCGATCCAAGTGATCCGGACAGCGTGATTGAAGAGATCAAAGTCTCCCAGATCCCGGCACTGCAGAATACAGGTGTCATCAGCGGCGGCATGATTCCGAAAGTTGACTGCTGCGTGGAAGCTGTCCGGCAGGGCGTATCCCGCGCAAGCATTATTGACGGACGTGTCGAACACTCCATCCTTATTGAATTGTTAACGAATGCCGGTATCGGAACTATGTTCTGCCAGGAGGAATTTTAAATGGATTTCGAAACCTTAAAAACTCTCGAACACGAAAATGTCATGCAGACCTACGGCCGTTTTGACCTGGCAATTGACCACGGTCAGGGCAGCCTGCTCTATGATCTTGCAGGCAATGAATATATTGATTTAACAAGCGGAATCGGCGTTAACGCATTAGGTCATAACTATGCACCTCTTGTTGAAGCCGTTTCTAAACAGGCAGCAAAAATCATGCAGGCATCCAACCTGTTCTATACCGAACCGATGATTTTTGCGGCAGAAAAATTAAACAAGGCAGCTGGAACAAAGAAAGTCTTCTTTGCCAACTCCGGTGCAGAAGCCAACGAAGGCATGCTCAAGATCGCCAGAAAGTACTCCTGGGATCACTATCACGATGAAAACCGTCTGCAGATTCTGACGCTGAAACAGTCTTTCCATGGACGTACGATCGCGACTCTTGAAGCAACCGGCCAGGATAAATTCCACACGAACTTCTTCCCGTTCACAAAAGGATTTGAATACGTGGAAGCCAATAATATTGAAGCACTCAAAGAACAGCTTGCGTCCGGCAGAATTGCGGGTGTCATGATGGAACTCGTCCAGGGTGAAAGCGGCGTTCGTCCGCTTGATCCGGACTACGTTAAACAGGTCGCAGAACTCTGTGCAAAAAAAGATGTTCTGCTCATGATCGATGAAGTACAGACTGGTATCGGCAGAACGGGAAAATTCTTCGCCTACCAGCATTACGGAATTACTCCGGATCTCGTTTCCTGTGCCAAAGGACTTGGCGGAGGCGTTCCGATTGGTGCCGTTCTTGCCACAGAAAAATGTGCAGATATCCTGCATGCCGGCGATCACGGAACAACATTCGGCGGTAACCCGCTTGCATCCAGTGCCGCAAATGTCGTTTTAGATACCGTTAACCAGCCGGAATTCCTGGCGGATGTCCAGGCAAAAGGCGATTGGTTCATGGCTGAAATGAAAAAGCTCAATCTTCCGAAGGCAAAAGATGTGCGTGGACTTGGTTTGATGATCGGGATTGAAGTCGGACCGGAAGAAATTGCGGAAGACCTTGCTAAACTCCGTGCCAAAGGTGTTCTTGCGCTCAAAGCCGGAACCGGAACTATCCGTCTTTTACCACCACTTGTTATTACAAAAGAACAGCTGCAGAAAGCATTAGATGCTTTTAAAGAGGTACTCGCATGAAACATTTACTGAAGCTCCAGGATTTAACTCCGGAAGAAATCGTCCGGATTCTCGATCTTGCTGACCAGCTCAAATATGAAAAGAAACATGGCATTGCCCATGAACATTTAAAAGGAAAATCCATCGGTCTGATTTTCCAGAAATCATCCACCAGAACGCGCGTTTCCTTTGAAACCGGCGTTTACCAGCTTGGTGGACAGCCTTTATTCCTGTCTAGCGCTGATCTGCAGATCGGAAGAGGCGAACCTGTGCAAGATACTGCCCGTGTTCTTTCCCGCTATCTCGACGGCATCATGATCCGCACTTATGGCCAGGATGAAGTAGAAGACCTTGCTAAATACGGATCCATTCCAATTATCAACGGCTTAACTGACTATTGCCACCCATGTCAGGTTCTTGCGGACCTCATGACCATCCGTGAAAAATTCGGAAAACTTGAAGGCCTGAAGATGGTCTATATCGGAGATGGCAACAATATGGCGAACTCCCTCATTGTGGGTGGTCTGAAAATGGGTATGTATGTATCCGTTGCGACTCCGGCAACTCACCAGCCGGATCAGACTGTTCTTGAATTTGCGAAAGACTATGCCGATCACTTTGAACTGACCACTTCTCCTGAAGAAGCAGTTAAAGATGCTGATGTTGTCTTCACAGATACATGGGCTTCCATGGGTCAGGAAAAAGAAAAAGAAGAAAGAATGAAGATCTTTGCCGGCTACCAGGTGAATGATGAATTATTAGCCGGTGCCAAAGAAGGCGTCATGGTTCAGCACTGCCTGCCGGCTTACCGTGGTCAGGAAATCACAGAAAAAGTCTTTGAAGACCATGCCGATGAAATCTTCGAAGAAGCAGAAAACAGACTCCATGCCCAGAAAGCTGTCATGGTTCTGTTAATGAAAGATGCTAACTAAACACATTTAAGAATTAAACTCAAGTAAACATGAAAAACCGTACTGTGTTCTGAATTAATCAGAGGCAGTACGGTTTCGTTTTTATGGGGGTTAGGAAAAAGCTTATTCCGGAATTTCTTCGGCACTTGTGACGCTCAGTTCGAGTTCTCCGGCATCGTTATGGTACAGAGTTCCTGTCACACGAGCTTTGCAGCCACCGAAATCCGGGGCAGTCGCAAGACGGATGCGGTCGTTTTCCGTATTCGAATCCGTAGAATTGAGGATGACTGCATAGTAATTGCCTTCATCATCAACGTTGGCTGCCTGCGGGAAGTAGCCGACAACCGTGATTTCCTGTCCGCTTTCTATAAGTGGTGCAGGATCGTTCAGAACTTCTGAAACGGTGTATTCATGCTCACTGACAGGCTCTTCAGATTCAGGGAGCACGGAAGCAGTTTCTGAGCTTGCCTGTTCAGTCGTTGTTACTGAGGAAGTCGCAGAACTTGCAGTGGAACTGGAGGAGCTTGAAGCATTGTTGTTACCTGACGAACAGCCGTAAAGCATGGAAATCAGGAAAAACGCAGAAGCAACTTGCTTTCTGTTCATAGATAAATTCACCTTTCTATAAAGATTTAAGAATTATATTTAGATAGTAATGCGTTATTTAATATGCATAAACTGTCCAAATAATGATTCGAAAAGCCTTACATATAGTATAAGGACAGTCAAAGTTTCCCCCAACGAGAGAATTATTAAAATTTGTGAAAAAATTATTTGACAGAAAGAACCCAAAAAGGATAGACTCAAGAAGCTGATTTTGAGAGGCTTCAGAACAGAGAGGATTTCCTTCTATTCTGATTCACTTAAAAGGTTGGCAGAGCGTGTCATGCGGATCACAAGTTAGTGGTCTGAAATATGGCATAATCGCCTTATATTGCGGAAAATCCACTTTATTTGAATTCTGATAAAAAAATCACAAATAAATGTTGACAACGTAAAATACCGGTGATAAGATAAACAAGCTTTGCGAGTGAGCGATAGTTGCTCACAAACAGATAGCTCTTTGAAAACTCAATGACAGACAATTCAAATTCGATTAATAACAAC
>JBJEFF010000108.1:0-37686 GCA_051873775.1 Allobaculum sp.
TCCGTACGCAGGGTGGTGTGAGAGGTCAGCTAATTACTTGCCTACTCGATTGCCTTTCCAAAGCAAAAACAGGCACAAAAAAACGGCTTCCTGTATTTCAGGAGGCCGTTTGGTGAGTTAGCTCATTAACTGATTGATTGCACGTCTTCTCGATTCAGACTGAGAGAGGACAGGCAGAAGGTCGCTTGCGGCAACTTTAATGACTGGTTCGGGATACTGTTCGGACAGAGAGTTGAGTGATGCAGTTTCAACTTCTTCGCTTTCGAGTCCCGGTTCATTGATGATCGGCTGATCACCCGGATCTTCCGGTTCAACCGGTTCGGTGATACCCGGATCATCAGGATCAACCGGATTGACGTTCGGATCGTCAGGGATAATCGGATCATCCGGAACAACTGGTTCATTCGGATCTTCACCTTCCGGATCGCTTGGTCCACAGGCATTGCCGTTTAACTCGGTTCCTTCAGGGCAGGAGCAGGAGCCGTCTGCATAAGTACCGCCGGACGCTTCGCAGGCTGCCTTAGCAGCGTCGTCGTTGTCATCCGAATCACTGTCATCCGAATCACTGTCATCAACATAGCCGGAGCTTGAATCACCGCGGGCTGCGAATTCGGTTTTGATTAAGCCGCCGTTATAATCGGTGATGCCATCCGGTCTTGCGATCGGTGCATAGTTACCGCCAGCCTCTAAGTAATCGAGCATATGACGGTTGATATGGAAGGCGGTTGCCTCACCTAATTCGGTCCAGGTCATGTAGTAACCTTGCATGAAGTAGACAGGCAGGTAGCCGGACCAAGTAGAAATAGAATAAGTATTGGTATAACCCATGGACCATTCATCCTTCATTACTCCAGGCGGGATACCGTACTGAACGGCTTCTGCTTCCCATGAGGAAGTACCGGATTTACCGTATGCAGTATAAGAGGCGCTTGCGAGGATTTCGTTGTAGTTCTGATAGCCGCCGTAGACAACTTCACGAAGCAGAGTGGACATCATGTAGGCTGCCTGCGGAGAAATCAGGTCATAGGTGGAACTGTTGCCGTTGATTTCTGCATTATCCGAACGACGGATGATACGGCGTACACGGTGGGCATTGATGCGGGTACCCTGGTTGGCGAAAATGGAATATGCCGAAGCCATCTGAACAGGCGAGGCATACATATCCGCACCACCGATACAGTACTGCGGAACGAAGCGTTCAGCAACTTCCGTGTCAAAGCCGAGGTTTTTACAGAAGTTAATCCAGTAGTCCAGGCCTGTCGCATCGACTAAATCGATCATGGCCTGAGCTGCAGGGGTGTTCTTGGAAACACCTAAGGCACGGGCAAGTGTCATCGGACCATCGTACTTACCATCGGAGTTACGCAGGTCACTGCCGGCATGCCAGTAGTCTTTAGCTTTATCGACTACGATATGGGAAGTCGACCAGCCGAGAATATCAAAAGTGGAACAGTAGGACAGCAGCGGTTTCATCGCAGAACCCGGCTGACGGGTGTTAATGGAGTTATCCTGTTTCACACGGTCGGAATGGTAGTGACGACCAGGACCAACGGCGATGATTTCACCGGTGGTGTTGTTGATGATCGCTGTACCGACATCGAGCATTTCATTCGGGAACGGGATGACTTCGCCTTTCATGATCAGGTCAAGCTCGTTCTGAGCGCCGACGTTGAGGGCGGTGTAGATATCCATCGGAATGATACTCGGATCCTGTCCGGCTAATTCGGATACTTCATTGATCGTCTGGTCAATATAGGCCTGGTTCGGATCGACGGAGATCGTTTCACGGTAATCAAGCGCAAAGGCAAGATCGGCATGACTTTCGAGGTTGTATTCTTCTTCCGTGATGTAACCGTGCTTGAGCATTAATTCGAGCGTCTGGTTACGGCGCTGCTGACCGGCTGAAAGGTGGTCAATCGAACTTGCTTCTTCATCGACATAATGGATGTTGTTTAACGGGTTGTTTGTATACGGAGCGTTGATGCTTCCGGCAAGGAATGCAGCTTCGCCAAGGTTGAGGGCGGAGACATCCTTGTTGAAATAGTACTTGGCTGCTTTCTGGATACCGCGGGTATTACCGCCGGAACCGAACCAGATCCGGTTGAGGTAGTATTCCATGATATCTTCCTTGTCGATCGTCTGTTCGGCGATCAGTGCCAGGTAGATTTCCTGAATTTTCAGTTTGACTTTTTCAATCGTTGAAATGCTGCCTTTTTCCGAGACCAGCTTGTTTTCCTGGTTCTTGGTAAAGGCGTTATCGATCATCTGCATGGTCAGTGTGGAACCACCCTGAGCCAGACTTCCGGAACTTAAGTTGGTGATGGCAGCTGCCATGAAACGAGGCAGGTCAAAACCGTTATGCGTAAAGTAACGGGAGTCTTCGATGGACAGGAAGGCATCGATAACGTTCTGCGGAACCTGTTCGTATGAAATATCCTCACGGATTTCCGCACCGAATTCGTAGATCATATTGCCACTTTCATCAAAGATCCGTGAGTTGGACATTGTGGATAAACCATCTTTGGAAAAGCGCATTCCCTCAGGATCATTGACGATACTGACAAGAACAAAGAAGACGGAAACGCATCCCACTAAAAATAAGGTCAGGATGGTGACCGCAAGTTTATTCCAGGCATCCAGTTTCCGCCTCGGTTTTCTTCCGCGTGAGGAAGATTTCCGTTTCTTCGGCGAATTCTTCGGGGATGGTGGTGTATCAGGGGTAGAGGGGTCTGTTGGTGTTGTAGGTATGTTGTTATTCACCGTTTACTCTCCTTTCAAGTAGCGCTGATCAACTGCCTTGAGGTAGCTGATCCGCGGATAAAGTCCTTCTTTAAGCAGAATGGCCTGTTTTTCAAACCATTCATAGGGAATTGATTTAGAAGCCGAAGTTTCGATTTCATGAATCAGTTCAGTCGCATCCGCTAAATATGTCTTCTTGTGAGAAGTAAAGCGGATGATAAAAAATCCGATGCCACCTTGTTCAACAACCATTTTCAGATGCGAAACCTGGTGGTCCTGGATCATGTTTTTGGGCAGACTCGTACGGTTCTGCGTCTGCTTTGCTTCAAAATCGATATAGTGGCCTTTATACAGTCCGTTGTAGTCGGTTGTCGAAGGCGTCCGATAGTAAGCTTCAGTGATTTTCGCTTTACCGCGTCTTGGATAATCTACGCTGACCACCTGTATCGGGGTTGGTTTCTTGTAGATTAATGCGATATGCCCTTCTTTGTAGTAGAGGTTGGAAGCGTTGAGATCTTCTTCCAGATTAGAACCGCGGTCGGCATGGTTGTCCGAGACCCGTTTGACGACGGGACGGTGCATGGAACCGGGATATTGAATGGTGTTTGTCACGCTGTTCATTATATAGAAAAGATAATAAGCTTTCAATGAACGGGCGGATAAGATCACCATATCCTATCAACCAACGGTACTCTATTTTTTCCTTTAAATAAAGTCATTCGAAACGAACATTTCTGAAATGAACCGGAAAAACACGGATTCTCAAAAACGGAAATGAAGTAGTTTTTTACGACTTTGAAAACCGGTGCAGAACTTTGCGGTTATACCGTATCCGTTTTTTTCAAAACAGAGGTTAAAACAGGAAAAATCCCACGGAATTAAAGCGATTTGACCATTCACAGGCGAATTTTTCAAAAACGATATAAGATTAGAACAGTTCACAAAAGAACGGACACCACTAGAAATTAGATTTGCGCAGACAGATTCAGCCGGTAAGACAGGGTGTGAACACGCTGAGTCCGTTCACAGGTTTACGGCATGAATTGAACAGGATATGGCGCAATGTTATAATACGGGGCAAGCGACGGAGGTTATTATGCCAGCAAAACTAACAGCACAAGATATTTACTATAAGGAATTTTCAGTTGATAAACGGAGCGGTTATTCCTCTGATGAAGTAGATTCCTTTTTAGATCAGGTGATTGAAGACTATCAGGAATACGAAGAACAGACTCAGAAACTGTCCAGTGCACTGGTCAGCTGCGATCACAAAATCAAGGAAATCAGTGAAGAAAATGCTTCTTTAAAGGCACAGACTACTTCGCTTAACGAACAGATTTCAGTTTTAAGAAACGCTCTGCAGGAAGCTAAGGTAAAACTCGAACGGGCGACCGTTGAAATCCGCACCCTGAAAGAAGCACAGGAACCACCTGTTGTTGCGACAACTGTTCAGACTTCAGATGACAAGACAGAAGAATTCTCCGCACAGGATCTCTTCAAAGCACCTGAACTGGAAGAAACAGAAGAAGTTGTGGAAGAAAAAGTTGAAACAGATCCGCTTGCCGAACTGATCAAACGCGTAGAGCGTCTTGAAAAAGCGGTCTTTGAATCTTCCCATTCCTAGAAAATCTGCTAGAATGGGTCAGGTTCTCTTCATCGATGAACCTGTCATATAAATGGATGCAGCTGCTGGCACCGTATGGTGTTAGAGGAAAGTCCATGCTCGCACAGTCTGCGATGACTGTAGTGTTTGTGCCAGTCCAATCAATAAGGCTGGGGCGCCGCAAGGTGTACGGCTGAATCGATGCCTAAAGGTTTTCCCATGGCAGAGATCTTTAAAAGTGCCACAGTGACGTAGCTTTTTTGGAAACAGAAAAGGTGGAACGAGGTAAACCCCTCAAGCGAGAAACCCAAATTTGGTAGGGGAACCGTCCGAGGCGAACTGAAGCTTAGGATGGATGCGAAAGCATAGATAAATTGCTGCACTTGCTTAGCAAGAACAAAACATGGCTTATGAAATTTGTATGACATCGGCGTCCGGAAACGGGCGCCTTTTTTTTCGCCAGAAGAAAAGCGATGTCCACCAATCCGAACATCGCTGATAGTTACAACTATTCTTTATATTACCTAGGATTTATTGAGCGTCAGGTACAGAATCTCGCACGGGGAGTTGAGACGGGCATTGACATTCACGCAGCCGATTCCGTTGGAGATTTCATAGGCAAAATTCAGACGGCGCTGATTGTTCTTGTCGATCTCTTCGGATCCGGTTACGGTTTTGTATCCGCCGAGAACCGGCCATGTAATCTGGGTTCCATGGGCATTGCCGCATAATGCGTAATCCACACTTAAACCGCCCTGATTTGCGGTGATCAGCTGGTCCGGATAGTGAGACATCAGAATGCAGAACTGATCCGGCTGGAAAGCAGCTCCTAATGCATTCACATCACCCTGAAGATTAAATCCGCCAAGACGCACACCATTGATGCTGTTGTTGGAGAGCATGACACTCGAGTTATTCAGCAGTTCGACCTGCGATTTATGCAGGACATCTTCCACGATCAGACGATGGTTTTCACCAATCAGATCCTGTTCGCCGTAAACCGCAAACTTGCCAAGCGGCGCTTTGATTGAGGATAGCCAGTCGACCATGCGGGCTCTTACATCATCTGTCAGATCAGCAGTGGAGGAAAAAAGGTCACCGCCAAGCAGCAGAACATCCGGATTGAGGTTCTGAACTTTCGTGAACAGATCTTCGGCTTTTTCGTCACTGAATGTTGCCGGATCATATTCGATATCGGACAGGAAGACAATGGAGACCTGATCCATCGAATCCGGAATTGCAGACGAGCGGATCTGTTCGTAGCGGGTTGTGATTTCATTCGGGTTATGGAAGAAGGCCCGGTACATCGCAATATTCACGCTGAGCATGAGTGCCGTTAAACAGCCTGCGATTGTCACAAGTAATTTCTGACCGAAAGACATGCGCATGAAGGGACTCCTTTCCGAAAGGGACAAACTGTCCCGGTAAACTCTGTTTCTAGATTATAGAACATTTCCGGATATCGCAAAACTAAACAACCTTAAGCTACCACTTTACAATCTTACAATTAGCTCACTTTTCTCATTCCTTTTCCTTCACCGGTCGATGGTGAACATCATCCGGACACAGAAAAAGGAGTGCGGAGCACTCCTTACAATATCTATATCTATTCGTTATTCCCGGCAGGTTTTCTGTTCACATGACGGACATTGCGCTTGGACTGGTTTTTCAGCTTGTGCTGAGCGGCAATTTCTTCCATCGCTTTGCGGGAGTTCAGAATAACCGGAATCACAATCGGGTTGCGGTGCGTCTTTTTAAAGAGGAAAGGTTCGAGAGAAGAGCGGATGCAGTTTTTAATATCCGCAAATTTGGTCCGTTCCTTCATCTTGGTCTGCAGGGCATTGGCCACAATAAATTCAGCTTCCTTGATCAGTGCCTGCGAGTCTTTTAAGAAGACGAAACCGCGGGAAACAATGACCGGACGGGAAAGCAGGGAGTTAGTGGACGAATCAATCGGGACAATGACCGCAACCATGCCGTTGTCGGCAAGAATGCGGCGGTCTTTTAAGACAGCTGTCGACAGACCGGAAATATCGTTTCCATCGACATAGATGTCATCACCCTGATAACGCCAGTTGGACTGAATGATTTCGTGGTTACGTAACAGCAGGACATCACCGTTGGCACAGACGAAGATATTTTCTTTCGGGATGCCGATTTCCATTGCTGTCTGGCGGTGCTGCATCAACATTTTGTGTTCACCGTGGATCGGCATGAAGTATTTCGGCTTGATCAGCTGCATCATCAACTTCTGTTCCTGTTTGGAAGCATGGCCGGTGGTGTGCAGGTTGTTGAGCACGGATTTATTTAAAACAGTGGCGCCGGAGCGGAACAGTTTATCGACGATCTTGTTGACCGAAACATCATTGCCCGGAATCGGGTTCGAAGAGAAGACAACAGTATCCGTCGGTTTTAAGTGGATATAGCGATGGGTACCGTTGACGATACGGCTTAATGCGGCGAGCGGTTCACCCTGGCTTCCTGTACAGAGCAGGCAGACTTTGTCGTCCGGTACGGAGCGCAGGTTATCCGGAGAAAGAAGATCCTCATTGCGGATTTTGATAACGCCCATGTTGCGGCCGATTTCGACGACATTTTCCATGGAACGTCCGAAAACAGCCACTTTCCGTCCGGTCTTGATTGCCGCTTCGATGATCTGTGCGACACGGTAGACGTTGGAGGCGAAGGTCGCCACGATGATGCGGTCCTTGGCCCGGTTCATAATATGGAAGATTTCGCGCGCAACTTCCTTTTCGGAAACGGAGAACCCTTCGACACCGGAGTTGGTGGAATCGGCCATCAGCAGATCCGGGTGGAGAGCACCGATGTAAGCCATCTTCTGGTAGTCGGCATTCTGGCCGACCGGAGTCAGGTCGAACTTGAAGTCACCGGTATGAACGATCGAACCGTTGGAAGTGGTGATCATGACACCGAGAGAATCCGGAATCGAGTGAATCGTATTGAAGAAGCCGACATTGAAGTATTTCGTCTTAATGGCGGAGTTTTCATCGATTTCGATGATGTTCACCTTCGGAGCATCTTTATGTTCGGCAAGTTTCTTTTCGATTAAAGCTTTCGCAAAACGCGGGGCATAGATCGTGTCGATATTCACCTGCTTGAGCAGGAACGGAATACCGCCGATATGGTCTTCGTGACCGTGGGTAATGACAAGAATCTTATGCTTGTTATTGCAGCGGATGAGGTGATGATAGTCCGGGATAACATAGTCAACGCCGAGCAGGTCATCATCAGGGAAGAGGACACCGCAGTCGACAATGAGGATCTCATTGCCCTGTTCATAACAGTACATATTTTTGCCGACTTCACCGAGTCCGCCTAAAGCATAAATCTGGGTATCTGTATCGAGCACTTCCGTCCGGGATTTGGATGAGGAAGTGTTTTTCGCATTCGGGGTATGCGGTTTTCTGTTGCGGTTTGAAGCACCTGGTCGGTTGGGATAAGTGCGATTTGAATTTGTGTTCATTAAAAAATGCTTCATCCTTTCTGTATGGTCATGGATTTCGCGATCAGATCAGATGTGTTTCTCAGGTTTCGTAATCAGAGTAAGGGGGTAAAACCATTATTTTCTTATGATGGATCAGAAGGAAAAAGGAAACACAGGACGGACGCCGATTCTCTGTAAATAAAAGAGTAAGAAAATGAATTTTTATTGTATACGATTATCTACAGAATTAGTCAAATTATAAATCCAAAGTCCGGTGATCTAATTCACCAGGAGTACTGTTCCTAGTCTATTCAATTTATTCTATCATGAATCTAACTTTTCAAGACAACCACGATTTTTCAATTGTTGCGATCAGTATGCCCGAAGAAAAAAACGCTTCTTTTTCACAGAAAAGAGGCGCTTTAATTCATATTGCATGACTTGAAATTTCGCTTAGTTTAAAACAACTGTATCCGGCAGTTTCATGATCGATTCGTCAATGCGGTCATAGTACAGAATACCGGATAGGTGATCGATTTCATGCTGAAGGACAATGGCGGTATAGCCATCAGCTTCAATCGTTACGTCCTGGTCAGTCAGTAAATCGTAAGCTTTGACTTTGACGTGATTACAGCGGGCAACGTGTCCCGGATGAGCTTGAGGAACGGACAGGCAGCCTTCACCGCCGTCTAAAGTGGCTTTCATACGGGATTTGGAAACGATGCGCGGGTTGACGAGTGCCCATTCGAGGGATTCACCTTCGTTTTCAGGATCATCAACGACTACGGCGATCATTTTCTTGGCAACACCGACCTGAATTGCCGCAAGACCAACTGCCGGGGAAAGATTTTCTGCTTCGCACAGTTCATCATCCTGGCTGTCCTTGACATAGCGGTGCATGGCAAGTAACAGTTCGCGGTCTTCTTCGCTCAGAGGCAGCTGCACATTGGCAGAGCGTTCTCTCATGCGCGGATCGGAATCAAAAATAATATCATCATTGGATAAAACCATACTGTTCTCCTTTTGAATGTATATATTCGGCTAGTTTTACTTACAGTTCTGTAAATCCGTCACTGCTTTAATCCTTTTCTTATTTTATACGGTTTAATAAACGGACAGGCTTAGAAGCCGGAAAAAAGCAGAAAGCGGAGTGCTTATTTATCTTAGCGGTTTTCCCTACCACTTTCAAATACGGCATGCCTGTCGTATTCTTGCTGTATCAATATGTTAGAATAGAATTCAATTTGAAGGAGGTGTGTGAAATTGGAACAAGTCCAGCTTGAACAGCGGCCTGTTTTACAGAAACCCAGACCGCAGAAGCGCAGGTTTTCTTTTCGCAGTCTGATCCTGCCGAAATACGGCAGTGATCCGTGGATCACGCTTTCTTCCTTTGCGCTGATGGTCTTCGGTTCTGTCATGGTCGTCTCTACCAACATGGGAACCACAGTTGGCAGCACAATGTCGCTGATGATCGTTCTGATCAAGCAGATTGTCTTTGTTGTGGCATCGTGGCTGATCGGGATGGTCGTTGTGTCGCGCTTATTCAACTATCGTGTTGCCCGCATGTGGCAGTGGGTTCTCGTTGTCCTTTATCTCGGGGCACTGCTGATGACGTATTTAATCGGGATTGAAGTTAACGGTTCGAAAGCCTGGATTGCGCTCGGTTCACTCATGACCATTCAGCCTTCCGAATTCGGTAAGCCGCTGCTGATCATGTGTCTAGCCCTTTCAGCCGGATCGATCCATATTCTTCCGGAACATAAACGGACATTCGCCTATGTTTTCCGGTGGCCGATTGTCATGATCCTCGCATCGGTTTTCTTTGTCGGCGGTCTGCAGAAAGACTTCGGATCTCTGATTATCACGCTCATTATCGGTTTGGTCGGGGTGCTCGTCCCTTCCTATAAAACGATTGATAAATGGCAGAAGGGCTTTGTGATCTTCGTCATCATCGCCTTTATCGCGCTGCTCGTGGGGTGCTACTTCACGAATCTGTTTGTAGATCTCTTCCGCAACGTCGGTCTGCTTCGTCATATTGCGGTCCGTATCGAAAACATGAAAAACCCGTATCTCGATATACACGGGGACGGTTATCAGCCGGCCAATGCGCTTTATGCGATTGCTGATGGCGGACTTCGCGGGCGCGGATTCGGAACGTCGGTTCGAAAATACGGCTTTTTAACCCAGGCAGAATCCGACTACATTCTTGCCATTATTATTGAAGAAACCGGCTTGCTCGGTCTTTCCTTCCTTGTCCTCTGTTACGGCGTGATCTTCTGGCGTCTCGTACGCTGGGCACTTCGCGCAAGCAAGCAGGAAGATAAAGTTCTGCTGATGTGCGTGGCTTCATACTTCATCCTGCATTTCTTTATCAATGTCGGCGGAGTCAGCACCCTGATTCCGATGACCGGTGTACCGCTGCTTCTTGTATCCGCCGGTGGTTCGGCACTGATTGCGGTTAATATCGCATTAGGTATGGCACAATCGCGTATTGCGGCGATCCGGATCTCCCTCGATGATCTGCATGAAAGCTCGTTCGCATCACGTAAAAACCGTTAAACAACAATTGGATATGAGAAACCGGACTGCGTGGACAGTCCGGTATTTTTAGCTTAAATGATCACTCAGTCAGAGGGATTCTCGAGTACGTAGGAAGGATGATCGAGGCCAGTCGGTGCATAGAATTCCTTGCCGGTATACTTAAAACCAAGTTTGTACAGCACTTTTTGCGAGGAAGTATTAACGGGATGGTGCCCGGCAAAAAGACGATCAGCATGTAGGCAATTAAAGGCATAATCAATCACGGCTTTTGCAGCTTCGCCCGCATATCCCTGATGCCAGTAGTCAGGACATAAGTGAAAGCCGAGTTCATACTGATTCTCATCATGAGGTCTCAGACTGCAACAGCCGATCAGTTCGCCATTTGAAAGGTCAAACACCGGCCAGTACTGTACGCCATATTGAGATTGTGAATCGATTTCGGTTTTCAGACGCATCACAACCTCCCCTTTTGTGTATCTGCCACGGGCACAGATCTAGCGGGTGACCTGTTCGTCCCCCCCCCCATAATAAATGCGCAAGAGGAAGATCTTCCGGTTTCCAGTGAAAAAAGCCGGTCCGCTCTGTGCGCATGAAGAAATTACGATCCATATTCTTTATCCTTTTCTGCATGTTTGGTGATGAGAAAAGTAAACCGTTTTCAAGGCAAAAAAAGTCCGGTTCATAAAAAGAACCGGATTTGCCATGACGGCGGTATAATCAAAATTCCAACAATTTCTGTCATGCCGTTTTCAATCACCGGCATGTTTCGGTAAAATACGCATGTGCATCTATCGTTTATCGACAGAACACAGTTTTTCTATAAAAGCTTTTGTTTGAATTCTGCTTGGAATAAAAACTTTTGTGGAAAATCGACCGTAAGTAAAGGAGATTTTTAGATGAAAGGTATTTTTGCGGGATCTTTTGATCCGCCTACGAAAGGCCATGAAGATATCATACGGCGCAGCGCCAGACTGCTTGATGAGGTGACCGTGCTGATTTCGCCCAATTCTCTTAAACATGGCATGTTTTCCAACGCCCAGCGTAAAGAATGGCTCGAAGAAATGACTTCAGATCTCAATAATGTTCAGATTGAAATCAGTGAAGGATTAACTGTGGAAAAAGCCCGTGCTCTGCATGGTGATGTCCTGATCCGTTCGATGCGCAACCCCGATGACTTTCTGCCGGAAGCCAACAACGCATGGCTCAATTCACAGCTCGAGCACGGCATGGACACGATGTTTCTGATCGGTCAGCCAGAACATTCGCTGATCTCGTCAAGCAATGTGCGGGAACTGCTCAAATACCACCAGAGTATTGCCGGACTGGTGCCGGACAACGTATTCCGTTCGCTGCAGCCGGAACTGGCAGACACGAAAGAAGGTAAATAAGATGAAAACTCTAATTGACTGGCTTAAGGACAAGGGATTTCAACCTGAAAATATTCAGCTGTATTACGAGGCTTGTACCCATTCCTCTTATGCCAATGAACATCAGTCTTCGATTGATAATAATGAACGCCTCGAATTTGTCGGCGATGCCGTTCTGCAGATCTGGTCTGCCACTGCCCTCTATAAGATGGTCCCGACTTTGCATGAGGGAAAAATGACGACCATACGTGCTCAGACGGTATGCGAAAGCACGCTCGCCAAGCTCAACGAACAGCTTGGGTGGTATAACTTTTTACGCCTTGGTGTCGGAGAAGAAAAGAGCGGCGGACGCAGCCGTCCTTCCATCCTTGCTGACCACTTTGAAGCCTGCATCGGTGCGATCTATCTCGATTTAGGATATGGTGCCGCAAAGAAGATTCTCGATGAATACATGAAACCGCTCATTACTGCCGAAAAGCCGGAAGATGTCACCGACTACAAGACGCAGCTGCAGGAATATGTCCAGACCGACAACAAGTGTACGATCCAGTACCGCCTGCTCAGGGAAAGCGGACCATCCAATGCGCCGATTTTTACAATGGGCGTGTTCCTTGATGATATCTGCATGGGTCAGGGTGAAAGCACGACCAAGAAAAAAGCGGAACAGAAAGCGGCTAAGGAAGCCATGAGGAAACTGGCAGTATGAACCAGTTCCGGATTGTCGAAATTTTAAAAGACTGCCTGGACGAACCCTTAAAAGAAACACTGACTGAAGTCACGATTACGGATCAGCCGATCTACCATGCCCAGTCGCATTATCTCGAAATGCACTGGCAGGCTCCGGATCTGATCCTTGCACCCGATTATGAGCGGGCGCTTCATCAGCTGCGCATGGCGCTGCATACGGATGTACAGCTTCATGTTCACTACGGGGATCTGCAGATGAATCTGCCGCAGCTCGAACCTTATCTCAACCGGATCTGCATGAGTCAGTCCGACCTGGAGGCTTTCAAAGGCCTCCTTCCGTCATTTCAGGAACCGGATACGCTCATCTATAAGACGATGCGCATGGATTGTCTCGAACAGATGCGTGAAACGGTGCAGATTTTCGAAAGGCAGATGGCAAGATGCGGATTCGATGTGAAGATTCAGTGTGAATTTGAAGATCCCGGCAGCATTCCCGAACCGGTTGCGGTGGTCAAGGAAGATCCCGATGTCAGGCGAAGCGCCCGCATCCATAATCCTGAAAACCATGACAAGGAGAGCTGGTCCGGCTATGGCGGTAATAAATATGAAGCCATGCCGATCCGTGCTCTGCAGGATGGTCTTCAGAATGTGCAGATTGAAGGACGCATCTTTGCGCTTGAAATCAAGGAACTGCGCAACGGACGCAATCTGATGGAAGTCTATGTCTCTGATGATGACGAAGCGATGCTGTGCAAGATGTTCGATAAGAAAAACTTCACCGTCGATCAGATGAAGGAGTTCCGTGTCGGTGACTATGTCAAAGTCTACGGCTATGTCAGCTATGACAAATTCCAGCACAGTGTCACGATGATGATTAACAAGCTTGAACTCGCCCGTAAGCCGAAGCGTAAGGATACGGCAGATGAAAAGCGCATTGAATGGCATATTCACTCCACCTTCTCCGAAATGGATGCGGTGTGCAGTGTGGAATCGTACATTCAGCAGGCATGGGACTGGGGGATGAGTGCGATCGGCCTTTGCGATCACAACGTTGTTCAGGCGTTCCCGCTTGCCCAGCACAAAATTGAAGCGTTAAAGAAAAAAGAGCCGGACCGCGAATTCAAAATGCTGTATGGCTGTGAAATGACGATGGTCGACCCGACTTATAAAATCGTCCATAACGTGCGTGACCAGGCTTTGGATGATGCCGAGTTTGTGATCTTCGACCTGGAAACCACCGGCCTCTCAAACCGTCTCGATAAAATTATCGAATTCGGTGCGGTTAAACTCAAAGAGGGCGAAACGTACGACCGTAAACAGATGTTCATTAACCCGAAACGGCAGATTCCGCTTTCGATCAGCGAACTGACTCATATCCAGCAAAGTGATGTCGATGACGCAAAACCGATTGAGGAAGTGTTTGATGAACTGCGCGACTATATCGGCGATGCGATTCTTGTTGCCCACAATGCGACATTCGACGTCGGGATGCTCAATGCCGCCGCAAGAGATCTCGGAAAACCGGAATTTACCAACCCGGTCATCGATACGCTGCCGGCAGCCCACGCGATGATGAACTTACGCGGTTATCGTCTTGGCAACGTATGCCGTCATTATGAAGTTGACTACGATGGCGAAGGTGCGCACCGTGCTGATTATGATGCGGAAGTACTCGCCAACGTTTTCCTGTATATGATGCGGGAGTGGGGCAATGAGGCGACGCTTGAAAGTGTCTCTCATCTCGATAACTCCACGGCGCTGCGCAAGAACCGCGGACGTCACATCAACGTGTTTGCTAAAAACAAGCAGGGTTTAAAAGAATTATTCGAGCTGATTACGCTCTCCCATACCAAATATCTCAAATACAATCCGAACTCTACCAATGTCACCGGTGAACCGATCATTCCGCGTCCGGTGCTGCAGGAGTATCACGATAAGGGCAACCTGCTTTTCGGTTCGGCGTGTCAGAACGGCGAGATTTTCGAACTCGCCCACACGCGCAGTGAAAAAGAACTGCAGGAAGCCGCAAAATTCTATGACTATCTCGAAGTGCAGCCTCCTCAGGTCTATAAGAACCTGCTCGACCGTCAGAGTATTCATTCGATGAAGGAGCTGACGCAGATCATCGGTTTTATCATCGACGCCGGTAAGAAGATGAACATTCCGGTCATCGCATCCGGAGACTGCCACTATGTCGATCTGCGTCATCGCCGTGTGCGTGATGTGTATATCAACGCCAAGGCAAGCGGTGGCGGACGTCATCCATTATTCATAAGGGATGAGCATTTGCGTCAGACCACTCCTTCTCCGGACCAGCATTTCCTTACAACTACCGAAATGCTGGAAGCGTTCAGCTGGCTCGATGAAGAAACTCGATATGAAATTGTCATCGAAAACCCGAAAAAGCTTGCCGCCTTAACGGAAGAACTGTTCCCGGTTAAAGACAAACTCTATCCGCCTGATATTGAAGGATCAGACCGTAAGCTCTCGGAGATCTGTTATGAAACCGCCCGTAAACAATACGGGGATCCGCTGCCCGAACCGGTAGAAGCGCGTCTGAAAAAAGAGCTCGATGCGATTATCGGTGCCGGCTACTATGTGGTTTACTACATCTCTCACTTACTCGTAAAAAAGAGTAATGAGGATGGCTATCTGGTTGGTTCCCGTGGTTCGGTCGGCAGCTCGTTTGTGGCGACGATGTCCGGCATCACGGAAGTTAACCCGCTGCCTCCGCACTACATCTGTCCGAAGTGTCACCATCTTGAGTGGATTACCGATGGTTCTGTTCATTCCGGATTCGACCTGCCGGATAAAGTCTGCCCGGAATGCGGCGGACCGCTCAAAGGAGAAGGACAGGATATCCCGTTTGAAACGTTCCTGGGATTCCATGGCGATAAAGTTCCGGATATTGACTTGAACTTCTCCGGTGAATATCAGGCGAATGCCCACGCCTTTACCAAGACGATCTTCGGTGACGAACATGTTTTCCGTGCCGGAACGGTAGGTACGGTTCAGGAAAAAACCGCCTACGGCTTTGTCAAAGGCTATGAGGAAGAGATGGGGCTTGAAGCAACGCCGTTCTCCGAATTCAAGCGCCGCGATTTAGCAGCCGAATGCGCCGGGGTAAAACGGACAACCGGTCAGCACCCGGGCGGCATTGTCGTGGTTCCGCTCGACATGGATGTCCATGACTTTACGCCCGTTCAGTATCCGGCAAATAACCCGTATGCCGAGTGGAAAACGACTCACTTCGACTTCCACCAGATTCACGATAATATTCTGAAATTCGATATTCTCGGTCACGTTGACCCGACCGCCATGAAAATGCTCGAACGCATTACCGGCATCGATGTCACCACAATTCCGATGAATGACCCGGATACGATGTCGATCTTCTCCTCCTGTAAAGCTTTAGGAGTCGATACGACGACCTATCCGGAAGTGACCGGTGCGGCCGGCATTCCGGAGTTCGGAACCCCGTTTGTGCGCGGGATTCTCGAACTGACCAAGCCGACAACATTTGCCGAACTGGTTTCCATTTCCGGTCTCTCCCATGGTACGGATGTCTGGCTGAATAATGCCAAGGATCTGATTGATAACGGCACCTGCAACCTGCGTCAGGTGATCGGATGCCGAGATGATATTATGCTCGATCTGATCCGTTACGGTCTGCCGTCCAAAGACAGCTTTACGATTATGGAAAGCGTCCGTAAAGGGAAAGGTCTGAAGCCGGAATGGGAAAAATTGATGGAAGAAAACAGCGTTCCGGACTGGTTTGTGGATTCGTGCAAGAAGATTAAGTACATGTTCCCGAAAGCCCATGCGGTTGCCTATGTCATGATGGCGATACGTATTGCGTGGTTTAAAGTGCATATGCCGCGTGCGTACTACTGCCAGTTCTTTTCGATCCGTTCGGATGCGTACGACCTGCCGGTTATGACGAGCGGTCTTGCGGCCATCCAGAAACGCATGCATGAAATCCGTCTGGCCAAGCAGGATAAAACGCGCAAAGTCGAAAACAAGGAAGTGGCCCTGTACGATGTGCTCGAACTTGCTCAGGAGATGTATATGCGCGGCTATCACTTCTCGAATCTGTCGATTGAACGATCGGCCGCCAATGAATTCATCCTCGATCCGGATGACGATCATGCGATCATTCCGCCATTTACCGCTGTGGATTCACTCGGTCTCAACGTAGCCCGCTCGATCGTTAAAGCCCGTGATGAAAAGTCGTTCATTTCAAAAGAGGACCTGCTCAACCGGACTTCGATTTCCAAGACTTTAGTTGAACGTCTCGATCTGCTCGGAGCTCTTGAAGGACTTGACGAAGGAAACCAGTTGACACTTTTCTAAAAACTGTCTACGCCACACGAACATGCAAAGCGCTTTCTGTCCGCCGTTTTGCATGTTTTTTTCTGTTTCGGACCGGAATTTGCGAAAAAGCTTGAAGTTTTTAGCCTGTTCATGGAACAATTATGCTTAGGACTGAACCACATATCGGGATATTGAGCCGAAAGTGATCGTAATTTTCTTTCTTTTTGAAAAAAGCGGGTCGCTGCGGCGGCAATTTAATCCTGAAATTCGGAACAGTTTTCTTAGATTTTTGAAAAATAACTTCGTAAATTTCAGGAAGTTTATGAAGGTTATATGTCAGTAGAGCAGGGGGCTGAACGAAATGCGACATTTATCCAAAACGATTGCGGGTGCGCTGCTAGGATTTACTCTTTCTCTTACTCCGTTTGTTGGCAGTATGAACGTAATGGCAAAAACGGACATACAGATGGTAGCGGACGAACCAGTCGCAGAGCCAACCTATATTAACGAGGCGAATCAGTATTTATCACCGGAAGCGGTAGAAGGCTATCTTGCCGGCTATTCCGCATCTGATTCCAGCGTCATCGGATTCTTTTTAAGAATCAACGAAAGAGAAGCAGCCGCAATTGTGGCACGCGGTGTAGCAGAAGGCTACGTCAATCTCTATGATCCTAACGACACAGCAAGCATTACTCATATGCAGCAGGCACTGAGTTATGTCGATGAAAGTAATCTTTACCGTTCGTGGCACGGAGCACAGCCATTAAGAATTGATCCGGTTCTGATGGCAGTATCCATCGTCCAGACCGATGCGGCTAAGGACAGTCTGGTGCACAGCCAGATCTATACACCGTATGAAAGCCTTGCGGTCGGCGGCACGATCGGTGCGGCCAGCAACTCGAATGCCGGTAACCCGTTTGACTTATGGTACTGGGAAGAAGCACCATACGGTGGTTCTCACTTCCGGAATCTTGTCCGTCCGGATTTTGCGACGACCGGTTTTGCGGTCGGCTCGAACAGTGCACTGTACGGCGGCAACACTGCTGTCTTCGGCCAGACTTACGGTTTCGGCACAATCGGAACACGTGATTATTCCCCGGCTGAATTCGCACAGCTTCTTGCCAACAGCGGATCGGAAACAGGAGCTCTTGATTCCAACCCGAATATTCCGGGTACAACCAAAATGTACCGTCTGTATAACCCGAATAACGGGGAACACCTGTACAGCGGAGATACCAATGAAGTTCATGCGCTGATCAGTGCCGGATGGGCATTTGAAGGCGTAGGCTGGTACGCACCGGATTCAGGCTATGACGTGTATCGTCTGTATAATCCGAATGAAGGTATTCACCATTACACCATGGATGCCAACGAATGTAACGTACTCGTTTCCGTGGGCTGGCAGTATGAAGGAGCCGGATGGAAATCTGACCCGAACCAGAGCGTTGCCCTGTACCGTCAGTACAATCCGAATTCCGGTATGTTTGAAGCAGACCACAACTACACCACGGATCAGAATGAACGCTACACTCTGCTCAACATGGGCTGGCTCGATGAAGAAGTCGGCTGGTATGGCGTAGCAGATGCACACGGCAATCAGTATTAGCGCATTATAAAAACAAATCAGAATGAATACTGAACGGAGTGAGACTTCGGCGGATGTCCATGCATGCGTACATGACAAAAGCGGAAGAATGACTGAAGCTTGACAGTATTCAGGAGGAACAGTTCGTGATAAAATTCAGACAAAGTGAGGATTCGCATATGGCACAGACAAATGTAAGTTTTGAAATGAACGAAAAACTGCTGAATGAATTACAGGATCTTTGTGATGAATTAGGCATGGATACAGAAGATGCATTCAAGCTTTTCGCCAAGAAAATGGTGAACCAGCACGAGATTCCATTCGAAGTTACTGTGGATGATATTCCCAATGATGATGAGGATAAACCGATTGTCCGCATTCTCAAGATTTCCGCAATCATTGCTTCTATTACAGCGGCAGTTGCGCTGATTGTTCATCTCATCCGCAAATTCGTGAAATAAATTCAATTGATTTAGAGGATAAAGAAACTCTGTTCTGGCACACGATCCGGAACGGAGTTTTTTTGTACGGAAAATTTATGAAAATTATGAAAATTTTCTGAAAAACCGGACATTGACGCCCTGAATCGATTTAAATGAAGTCATGACTATGTGAGAAGACGAATGATTTTGTTAAGGTAAAGGCCAACGAAAAGAGGAAAATATTATGCGAGATCTTGAAATGTTTGAAATCATTGCCCGTGAAGAACAACGACAGAAAAACAATGTTGAGCTGATTGCATCCGAAAACTATGTTTCCCGTGAGGTTCGTGAAGCTCAGGGATCCGTTTTAACCAACAAATATGCAGAAGGCTATCCGGGAAAACGCTACTACGGCGGCTGTGTCTATGTCGATCAGGCGGAAGAATTAACACGTCAGCGCGCAAAGGAATTATTCGGTGCTGAACATGCCAATGTACAGGCTCACTCCGGAAGCCAGGCAAACATGTCTGTCTACAACACTGTCCTTGAACCGGGGGATACGGTTCTCGGTATGGATTTAACAAGCGGTGGCCATTTAACACATGGTCATCCGCTGAACTTCTCCGGACGGACTTATAACTTTATCCCGTATAACGTCGATCCGGTTACCTGCCGTATTGACTACGACAAACTCGAAGAGCTGGCGATGGAACACCATCCGAAACTGATCGTTGCCGGTGCTTCTGCATACCCGCGCGAAATCGACTTTAAGCGCCTCGGTGAAATTGCGAAGAAATCCGGTTCATTATTAATGGTCGACATGGCTCATATCGCCGGACTGGTTGCAGCAGGATTACATCAGAGCCCGGTTCCTTATGCCGACTTCGTAACCACAACAACCCATAAAACATTACGCGGACCGCGCGGAGGCATGGTGCTGTGCAAGCAGGAATATGCCAAGAAACTCGATTCCCGGACATTCCCTGGCATGCAGGGCGGACCGCTCGAACACGTCATTGCGGCGAAAGGTATTGCACTCTATGAAGCAATGCAGCCGGAATTCAAAGTCTATGCACAACAGATTCTTGATAACGTGCAGGCAATGGCAAGAGTATTCGATGCCGAAGGAATCAAGATGGTTTCCGGCGGCAGTGACAACCACCTGCTTTTAATCGATACGATCTCTTCTCTGAACATGACCGGAAAAGATGCAGAACGTCTGCTCGATCTTGCCGGCATTACAGTTAATAAGAACACCATTCCGTTCGATACCCAGAAACCGTTTATCACTTCCGGTATCCGTTTAGGTTCTGCCGCTATGACGAGCCGCGGACTGAAGGAAAAAGAATTCGAACAGATTGCCCACTGGATCGTCAAAGTCCTCAAGGCAAACGATGAAGAAGTCGCAAAACAGGTTAGAGAAGAAGTTGTGGCTCTCACCGCCAAATACCCGGCAGAGGCAGTTTTTGATTAAGTTATTCTGCATCGGGAAAAACAAGGACGCTTCGCTGCGCAAGTGGGAAGACGAGTATAAAAAACGTCTGTCCGCTTTTGATAAAGTCGAAATCGTCGAATTCAAGGATGAACCCGATCTTCATTCCGAACGGGAAAAAGAAGCCGAGAAGATCAAGGAAACGGAAGGAAACCGTGTTCTGGAAAAGATCAGACCAGATGACTTTGTGATTCTGCTGGATCTGCATGGCAAAATGGTCGATTCCATCGAGTTTTCAAAGCTGCGCACACAATGGTCACGGACGTCAAAACCGCTTGTCTTCGTGATTGCCGGCTCATTAGGTCCGAGTCCCGAACTCGTTGCCCGGGCGAACTGGCGCTGGAAACTTTCGGATCTGACGATGACGCATCTGATGTGCCGTGTTCTCGTTCTTGAACAGATCTACCGTTCGTTCATGATTGAAACAGGACGCCGCTATCATAAATAAATGAAGAACGTTCTGACTCTGATTTACTGAAAAGACATAAGCCGTCACGGTCGAATGGCTCGCGTCATTGACTGGACGGCTTTTTCTGTTCAGTCTTTCTGTTGGGACATACGGATAAAAATGTAGTTTTTGCGGTACTGGAGGGACTAGTGATACGATGGATTCACCTGTACTCACTGTCAAATCGTTCAAATGGCAGTACAATATCACTTGTTCATTCCGGTTTTTTCAGATAAAAACGGAATGACTGAAAAATGAAAAAGAACCTGACCTGGAACATGTTGGTTCCTGTCCGGTCTGAATATGAGGAATTACTATGGAACGTCGTGCAAAAAACTATCTGAGCTATACGAGCGCAGTTCTGCTTGCCTATTTTCTAGGACTCGCCATTTTAGGCGCAAACGAAGCACACACGATTGCCGAACGCATGAATCCTGAATCCAGTCCGTCGATTTCCGTAGGATGGTTCATTGCGATTGGTGTATGCGGAGGGCTTCTCGTACTCGATCTTGCGTGGATTTATCTTTCCAAACGCAACACCAGATCCGCAAAAGAAGTGATTCACAGTAAAAAGGATCAGCGCATCTTTGCGCTTTGCGGTGTGGGCGGTGTGATCCTCTCCTGTGCGGCTTCTATGGGTTTAATCGGTTCTATGCCGGCTATGCCTTCCCATTCAATACCGCAGGAAACAGTTGCGGTGGTAGATTCACAACAGTCAAGTGAGAGTGAAGCGACCGTTGAAGTGGTCAATACAAGTCAGGAGAGCATCTACATGCCTCCAATCCCCGAACTGCCGCCGGTAAAACCATCCGATAACCATGTCGAACTTGCCCGGGGAGTTCAGACGATCTCGGATCAGCAGACGATTACGACTGCGGTAGAATCCGGTCAGCCGGATGTCAGCTGTGTACTCGCCCTTGATGGATCACGGGTGACGATTGATGGCACGACATTAACCAAGAGCGGAGATCCGAGTGTATTTCCAGATGCCCTGGATTTCGGAGTCAATGCGGCAGTGATTGCTGCACCGGGATCAACCTTGAATATTCTTGGAACGGACATTGAAACAAACGGTTTAGGAAATACAGGGGTCGTGGTGAACGGTCTGAATGCCTCCGGATCCATTACCGATACAGATATTCTGACGGCAGGCGCCAACTCGCCGGCATACTTTGCGGGCTTTCAGGGACAGATGAAAGTCACCGGAGGTCAGGCGGTTTCAAATGGTGATGGCTCGACGATTTTTGTGCCCCGTTCGACTTCCGCAATTGAAGCGGAATCGGTGAGTGCCCATACTTTAGGCAATCTCGCACCGCTTGTCCGGGCATCCGGAACATTTAATGGCCAGGCGATCAATGGAACGATGGATCAGTCTGTTCTTGCCCAGATTGAACCGGGTGGCGTCGTTTCTCTTTCCGATTCCAAATTCACCGTCGGAGCTTTAAAGCCGGATACCGGTGATCACGCGGTTTTCATCTTTGATAATCAGGACCAGACTGAAAAACAGGAAGCCGGTCATCTGATTCTCAATAACAACGAATGGATTGTTTCTCAGAATTCTCCCGCATACGCAGATGCGTTCTGCTTTGTGGTTGACCAGATTGCGGCGGAAATCGAACTGACCAATAACCGGATTTACGAAATGAACCAGCTTGCCCGGGTAACAGGAGGTAAGTTAAACCTCAACTGTATCAACCAGATCATCAACGGACCGGTCATTGCTGATGGCGACAGTCAGGTCGAACTGAACCTGACTCAGGGCAGCATTTATACCGGTGCGATCAACAGCGATAATTCCTGCGGGCAGGTGAAACTGAGTCTGGATGAATCGAGTCAGATGGTGCTGACGGGTGACGTCTATGTCAGTGAATTCAGCAACGCGAACTCTTCGAATTCCAACATCACCACGAATGGCTTCCATATTTACGTCAACGGGGAACAGAAAGTATAAAAGTCTACAGTTTTGGTGATAAATAAATCATATAGGGAGAAGATTTTGGTCTTCTTCCTTTTTTTCGTGCGTACCGTAGGAGAAAAAGGCTTCAGGAACCGGCTGGCTGGCAGAGGCTGATAAAAAATAAAAGTTATATTTTTGAAAACGATTTCAGGAAAACTGAAGATTGTGAAAAACAAAACAAACGTAAGTGAAGATGCGGCGCAAACAGGAAACGTTATCGCAATCTGAGTGCTGAGTGATATACTGTTACCATAAATGTGCCCATGCACAATCAAGGAGGAAATTGCATCTATGGCAAAGAAAACTGTCAAGGATCTCGACGTAAAAGGAAAAAAAGTCATCGTCCGCGCTGACTTAAACGTTCCTCACAAAGGCAGCGAGATCACAAATGACAACCGTGTAAAAGCAGCTGTACCTACACTGAAATATCTGGTCGATAATGGCGCTAAAGTTATTCTGATGTCCCACTTAGGAAAAGTGAAAACTGAAGAAGACAAAGCGAAAAACGATCTGGGTATCGTTGCTCCAAGACTCCAGGAACTGCTTCCTGAAGCAAAAGTTAAATTCTGCCCTGTAACTCGCGGTGCTGAATTAGAAGAAATGGTTGATGCTTTACAGCCAGGCGAAATCCTGCTCATGCAGAACACTCGTTACGAAAAAGGCGAAAGCAAAAACGATCCTGAATTAGGTAAATACTGGGCTAGCCTCGGTGATATGTTCGTTGAAGACGCATTCGGTTCCGTACACCGTGCACATGCTTCCACAGTTGGTATCCCGACAAACCTGCCAGAAAACGCTCTTGGCTTCTTAGTTGAAAAAGAAGTTAACATGTTAGGACGTGCAGTTGACAATCCAGTCAGCCCATTCGTTGCAATCTTAGGCGGAGCTAAAGTTTCCGATAAAATCGCAGTAATCGAAAACATGCTCGACAAAGCTGACAAAGTTATCGTTGGCGGCGGTATGGCTTACACATTCGCTAAAGCAAACGGTCACGAAGTTGGTAACTCCTTACTTGAAGAAGACAAAATCGAACTCGCAAAAACAATCATGGCTAAAGGTAAAGACAAACTGATCCTGCCAGTTGATACAGTAATTGCGGACAAATTCGACAACGATGCAGACAGAAAAGTTGTTGAAGGCGACATCCCAGAAGGATGGATGGGTCTCGATATCGGTCCTAAAACAATCGAACTGTTCAAAGACACTCTGCAGGGTGCTAAGACAGTCGTTTGGAACGGCCCAATGGGTGTATTCGAAATGCCTAACTTCGCTAACGGTACTTTATCCGTATGCGAAGCAATTTCTGAATTACCAGATGCAATCACAGTAATCGGTGGCGGTGACTCCGCTGCAGCTGCAATCCAGCTCGGATTCGAAGACAAATTCAGCCACATTTCCACAGGTGGTGGAGCTTCCCTCGAATACATGGAAGGCAAAACTTTACCAGGTATTGCAATCATCGCTGAAGCTTAAGCTTCAACTCTGAACTCAACCAATCCAATTCTGATCCGGTCTGCCCCCTGCAGACCCGGATCGTTTAATTAAAAATCATAATTCTGCATCCCGTGATGCTTTGGTCCAAGACCAATAGATAGAGGTATATAGACATGAGAGATCAATTTATTGTCGGAAACTGGAAAATGAACAAAAACAACGCTGAAACTAAAGCGTTCTTTGAAGCTGTTGATGCTGTAGCAAAAAGCGACAAAGGCCTTTACGGTGTTGGTGTTCCATTCACAGATTTAAGAACTGCATTAGACGGTGCTAAAAACCTGATCGTTGCTGCTGAAAACGTACACTTCGAAGACAGCGGTGCTTTCACTGGTGAAGTTTCTGTTCCAATGTTAGAAGAACTCGGCGTTAAATACTGCATTATCGGTCACTCCGAAAGACGTCAGATGTTCGGCGACACAGACGAAACAGTGAACAAAAAAGCTAAAAAACTGCTTGCTGCAGGAATCACTCCAATCCTGTGCATCGGTGAAACTGAAGAAGAATACGACAACGGCAAAACTAAAGACGTTATCACTACTGAATTAAAAGGCTCTTTAGCAGACATCCCTGCAGAAGCTTACGAAAACATCGTATTAGCTTACGAACCAATCTGGGCAATCGGAACTGGTAAATCTGCTTCCGTTGAAATCGCAGAAAACTGCTGCAAACTCGTTCGTGATGTAGTTCGCGACATCGCTGGCGACGACGCTGCTGAAAAAGTTCGCATCCAGTACGGCGGATCCGTTAAACCAAACAACATCGTTGAATACATGGCTCAGCCAGATATCGATGGTGCTTTAATTGGTGGTGCTTCCTTAAAAGAAGATTCCTTCATCGACATTATCGAAAAAACAAAATAAGTTTTTTTTCCGTTAACTGATACCTATAGCGTCAGCCTCGTGCTGACGCTTTTTTATACATTTACGGAATATATATAGATTTCTGGTAATCTGTCCGGACATGTTTTGCATAAAGAGGTATAGAATATAAGTAAAGATAGTGTAAAGAGGGGGGCGGAGAAAATGATCAATGTCACCAAGACCGACCTGATCCGCTTTTTTATCAAAGTGCTCAGCATGTTTCACGAAGACTGGCCATATAGTAAAGTCAGAGCAGAGATCTATAGGCTTTATTCTTCCTCCATCCCTGTAAAGAAGGGAAAGACGGACCGCTTCACACTCGGCGGATATCTGATTCTGCTGGAAAAAGAGTTCAGTTATGACGAAATCGCCGATCCCGATCAGTGTCCGGATATGAATTTCATGTTTCCGAGATCCTGCATGAATCTCTTTTTACATGATCACCTGCTTGCCCGACATCATGATCCTGCCCTCATTGAAGAAGAGATCGAACAGATCCGAAAAGAACTCAAACTCAGTCCGAATTATTCCAAGTATCTCTCCTAATTCCATATCCACGGATGGATAATCCAGTTTGCCAATTAGCCGGAACCTGTAATCAGGACCCGGCTTTTTCTTATGACGTATGGATCAGAAAGCCGCTTTAAGTTCTGATTCAGGTTCAGCAGGTATCAAGAACATGATCCCGTGCATGCTAACACAAAGGACTTCAAGAAAAAACGGGAAAATCGTCGCTTAATTGGCAAATCCGACAGTTTTGTTAAATAAAAGTTTAAAATTTCTTAAGAATTGAATGGCGCTCATTTTGCGTACATGGTTTTGTGAAAACCCGAGAAAATCGGATAAGCTCAGAGAGAAAAGATTTGATCTTGCCTAAACTATCGCTAATCCCGCCTGCGCAGGGAGTGATCACACAATCAACCAGTTTGCACACGGAAACGGACATCCAAAAACATGCCTGCCTGAGGGACTTGTGCGCTAAATAATTAGTTGGCACATTGCTTTTGTGCGTTGTATCCTAGTTAATGACAGACTGCCAAGATGGACCCATTAGATAGATTTCCGCCCCCATTTTAAGCGGAAAAACGAACTTTATGCGGGTTTGGCAGATCGTGGAAATGAAAAGAAATAACTTTATTTCACGTCGAGATTGTGCCTGATCGACCGAGATAAAAACTGAAAGAACGAGATAACAAAGAGGAAACGGATTATGAATTTTTTGGAAAAAGATGGTAATAAACTTGCTGTGGCGTTAACCACTGCTTCAGCTCTTGCAGCTGGCTTTTCTGTATACACCATGGCTACCTCGGAAGATGGGGCCGAACTGGTCGCTTCTGCAATCCAGATTCTCGACCCGACTTCAACGAATCAGGAAGTAGATACCCATTACTATATTGATGAAACGAAGCAGACTCTGCCTCCGGTAGTCACCGCAAAAGTGGCTTACAATGAAGCCGCTGAAGGACCATCCGATTTTGAAGTGGTCAATGAAGCAGATGCTGTCGAGCCTGAACAGACCGCATTTGAAGAAGCGGCTCCTGTTACTGTAGAAGAAAATGCAGTGGTGGAAAACTATGTCGTTTCCCAGCCAGTTGAAATTGCTCCTGCTCCGGTAGAAGTAGCGCCTGCGCCAGTTGTTGAAGAAGCTGCACCGGCTCCGATTGAAGAAGCTGCTCAGCTAGCTCCTGAAGAAGTTGCACCGCTTCCTGTAATGGAAAACGATGAAGAGATTCTTCCTGAAGAGGAAGTTGCCGTTCCGGATGCTCCGATTTCCGAAACTGCCAGTGATTCCCAGGCTCCGATTGCCGAACTGGTGAATCCGGATGCAACACCTGAAGCACCGGCAGAACCTGAAGCACCGGCAGAACCAGTCGTTCCGGAAGAACCTGTAACTCCGGAAGCACCGGCAGAACCTGCTTTACCCGCTGATCCGGCTCCAGAAGCACCAGCAGAAAATCCTTATCAGGATCTGAATAACCGCATTGCCGAAGAAGCAATCAAGCTTGTCGGGGTAACTGATGGCTGGCAGTGCACTGAAGTTGTTCAGCAGGCTATGTCCAATGCCGGTGTTGAAGATGCCCAGAGTCTGTGGCCTCGCATGTATGAAAGCACTTATGGCCATGCAACAGATAATCCGCAGGCTGGAAACCTGATTTACTACAATCAGGGCGGAGACGGTTTAGACCATATCGCGATTTATATCGGTGATGGCCAGGCTGTTCATGGCAACTACACCATTGATGGTGTTGCCCAGACTGTCATCGCAAGTGCTCAGCTGCAGGGCTGCGATGATTATACGTTCATTCAGGTTGAACGCTAAACCTGTATTATTGAAAGAAAACGATTGCGCCGCACTGCGGCGCATTTTTTTGAAAGGAAGAAATCAATATGTCATTTCGAATCGGACAGGCTATCGATATCCATCAGCTCGATGAATCACGACCCCTCATTCTTGGCGGAGTGAAAATCGATGCCCCGAAAGGCCTTGTCGGCCATTCGGATGCCGATGTGCTCGTTCATGCCATCGGTGAAAGCATCCTTGGTGCGCTTGCTCTTGGAGATCTTGGCAAGCATTTCCCCGATACGGATCCGGCTTATAAAGGAATCAGTTCGATGATTCTGCTCGAAAACATTTATCAGAAAATGAAAGCCTGCCACTATCATGTCGGTAATATCGATGCGACGATTCTTGCCGAAAAAACAAAAATGGCACCCCATATTCTGACGATGAGACAGAATATTGCGGCATGTCTGCACTGTGAGCTTGATCAGATTTCGATTAAGGCAACACGCGGTGAGAAAATGGGCTTTATCGGTCGTGATGAAGGTATGTGTGCGATGAGCGTGTGTCTGCTCGAGCCGGAAGATTAAGCCAAAAAATGCTTTATTTGTGCATTCAGGAATCAATAATCGAAATTCGTGAGCCTTGAAGATATAATGATAAAGCAAAATTGAGGACCGTGAAGCGAATCTCATTCCGTCCGGCTTTTGCAGACTGAAAGAAATCAGGATACAGAAAACCAGAAAGGGAAATGTTATGCGAGTAATTCTGCAGCGTGTTAAACATGCGTCCTGTACAGTAGATGGCGAGATCACCGGTGCCATCGATGAAGGACTGCTTCTGTTTGTCGGCTTCAAGCCGGAAGATGATGAAGCGACAATTCAGAAAGTTATCCACAAAATCGTCAACATGCGTATCTTTAATGATGATGAGGGAAAGATGAACCGTTCTGTTCTTCAGATCGGCGGCAGAATTCTGTCAATTTCCCAGTTTACCCTGTATGCGGCATGCAAAAAAGGCAACCGGCCAAGCTTTGGCCTCGCTGCCAATGCGCAAACCGCATCCTTGTTGTATGATAAATTCAATGCTCTTCTCGCCCAGGAAATTCCGGTTGAAAAAGGAATTTTCCAGGCAGATATGAAAATCGAACTGCTCAATGATGGTCCGGTCACGATTATTCTCGATAGTGACGAACTCTAGAGCGGACGGTTTCAGTAAGCATAACCGGCATGGAGCCATGCCAGAGAGCGCATCAGATTCAGTTTTGAATCGGCGCAGAAAGGAAAAACGTCTATGATTCTTTATGGAAGTGAATTATCCGCCAAGCTTCAAGAAGGCATGAAGGAAACAATCGATCAGATTAAAGCTTCAGACCAAAGAATTCCCTGTCTTTCCGTTATTCTTGTCGGTGATAATCCGGCGAGTCAGTCTTATGTAAAATCCAAAGCAAATGCGTGCCATAAAATCGGCATCGAAAACCGTACCATCCGTCTTGATGGCTCGATCAGTCAGGAAGAACTGGAAAAAGGGATCCAGGCTGAAAACGATAACCCTGAAGTTGATGGTATTCTTGTGCAGCTTCCGCTGCCTGAAGGCCTTGATGAAAAACGGGCTCTGCTTGCGATCAGTCCGGATAAAGATGTCGATGGTCTGCATCCGGTCAATGCCGGTGCACTCGTTCTCGACCGTCCGGGATTTGTCCCATGCACCCCGAAAGGTGTCATGGCGATTTTAAAGGAAGCCGGCTATGAAAATCTTGCCGGCAAACGGGCGGTCGTGATGGGCCGTTCCAATCTCGTCGGCAAACCGCTCGCTCTGCTGCTTCAGCAGAAAAATGCGACGGTTACGATCGTTCATTCAAAAACACCGGATGCCGCCAAAATCTGTTCCGAAGCAGATATTCTCGTTGCCGCAATCGGTCGTCCTGAATATGTGACTGCTGAATTTGTCAAACCAGGGGCCGTGGTGATCGATGTCGGCATTAACCGGGTCGAGGGCAAGTTAAAAGGCGATGTCAAATTTGATGAAGTTGAACCTTTAGCTTCTGTCATTACTCCGGTGCCGAAAGGTGTCGGTCCGATGACCGTCTGCATGCTTCTTGATAACACGATTGAAGCATGGAAGAAACATGAGGGAATCGCATGAGTGATTTAAACTACGATCTTGGCGATATCATCGAAATGAAAAAAGAACACGCCTGCCATATGTCGAAGGAATGGAAGATTATCCGCATGGGTGCGGATATCCGGATTAAATGCCTCGGCTGCCAGAGCAGTGTTCTGATGCCGCGCTCGAAATTTGATAAGCGGATCAAGAAAATCGTCCGCAAAGCAGACGGTTCAATTCCTGAGTAAGTAACCGGACTCTAAAACCGTCAGTAAGAAATAACGTAAAACGAAATTCAAAGGATAAACCAGTAAATAGAATTACCCGGAAGTCTGTTCCGGTCATGAAAGGAAGTTTTAGTCATGTCATTAACCGCTGGAATTGTCGGATTACCAAACGTCGGAAAGTCGACCTTGTTTAATGCGATTACCAACTCTCAGGCTGAAGCCGCTAACTATCCGTTTGCGACGATCCAGCCAAACGTGGGTGTTGTCGAAGTACCGGATGCCCGTATCAAACGATTAACCGAACTGTTCAATCCGAAGAAAACGATTTATACCACCTTCGAATTCACCGATATCGCCGGTCTGGTTAAAGGTGCATCCAAAGGTGAAGGTTTAGGAAACCAGTTCTTAGGCAACATCCGCAACACGGATGCGATCTGCCATGTTGTACGCTGCTTTGATGATGCCAATATCACTCACGTTGAAAATTCCGTTGATCCTGTACGTGATGCCGAAACGATCAATCTCGAACTGATTCTTGCGGATTTACAGACCATCGAAAACCGTATTTCCAAAGTAGAACGTAAAGCATCGAGCGGAGATAAAGCAGCTAAAGCGGAAATGGCACTTTTATCCCGTGTTAAACCGCACCTTGAAGCTGGCGAACCTGCCCGTTCTCTCGAATATAACGAAGATGAAATGGCCATCATCCGTCAGTATTCCTTATTAACGATGAAACCGGTCATCTACGTGGCAAACCTCGATGACGAAGGTTTTGCGGCTCCTGAAGAATGCAGGCACTTCCTTGCATTAAAAGAAGTCGCCGAGCGTGAAGGTGCTCAGATCGTTCCGATCTGCGCCCGTCTTGAAGAAGAACTCTCCGGACTTGAACCGGAAGAAAAAGAAGCATTCCTGGAAGATTTAGGTCTGCCGCAGTCCGGTCTTGACCATCTGATTCAGACGGCCTACACTGCTCTTGATTTATGTACCTTCCTGACCGCCGGAACGGACGAATGCCGTGCATGGACATTCACACGCGGTATGAAAGCACCGGATTGCGCCGGTGTCATCCATACCGACTTCAAACGCGGTTTTATCCGCGCCGAAGTGTATGCCTTCGAAGATATTGACAAACTCGAAACCGAACAGGCTGTTAAGGAAGCCGGCAAAATGCGTCTGGAAGGAAAAGACTACGTCGTTCAGGATGGCGATGTCATGCATTTCCGCTTCAACGTTTAATTCTTTATTCAGCTAAGTGATCGAATATCCAACCTTCTGTCTCTTCTTATGTCGGATAGAAGGTTTCTTTTTATCTAAAAGATGGTGGTTAATCACAAATAAAGAGCGCTCAGAAAAAGTTCTGGCATCAATGGAGATAAAAGCTTGCCGATCCGGCTATAATGAAAGATATCTGATTTGGTCGGTATTCCTTATAGACCCGATCAGGAATAAAAATTTGTATACATTCTGCATATTCATATAGATTCAGCATTCTTCCTGTTTTCATGCGAAAAGAAGGAGATGCTGAAAAGAAGGGAGAACCATATGCTTCGATTTAGCGGATGGAACCTGCAGATGATCGTCATTCAGGTCGTTGCGGTTATTCTCGCCATGTCAATTCATGAAATGGCGCACGGTCTTGCCGCTTACGCATTAGGGGATGCGACCGCCAAGGCACGCGGACGTGTATCCCTCAATCCGTTTGCCCATATTGACTGGCTCGGTTTATTCTGTCTGATGTTCTTCGGCTTTGGATGGGCTAAGCCGGTTCCGATTAATCCTTATAACTATAAAGATCCGAAATCGGGAATGGTCTGGACGGCATTCGCAGGCCCGATCGCCAACTTTGTGCTGTCATTTGTCTGTGTGTTCCTGTTTACCGTCATTGCCAATTTCACCGGCAGCTTTGCCTATCAGACCGTCGGATCGTTCATCCTCTCGCTGCTGTCCAATACGGCAATCATTTCCGCCGGCTTCGGAATTTTCAACCTGATTCCGATTCCGCCTCTTGACGGATCCCGAATTTTCTGGGCTTTCCTGCCGGATCGTGACTACTACCGCGTCAACAACCCGCCGCGCTGGGTTACGATCGCCATTTTTGTCCTGATTTTCAGCGGCATTCTTTCAAGACCACTGTCTTTGATGCGCGGAACTTTAATCAACTGGATGGAAAGCGCTTCGATCGCGCTGCTGCGTCCGTTCTTCTAGAAATGGATTTTGGCTAAAAAAAGCCGGTATTCCGAAATATAAATGTCCAAAAATGAGTCATTCGAAAAGCATATCGAATGGCTTTTTTATTTTTATGGCTTAAAAAGAATTCAGATTCAGCCTGTTCAGAAAATGAAGACAAAAAATTCTTTTTGGAAAATAAAAGTAAGAAAATGATGAAAATCCCAAAAAAATTTACATTCTTTTCAGAAAATAAGCCCGTTTTAGGGTGAATTTACCGTTAGGAATTGAGATTGAAGAAATTTGTGTTTAAACTTGTGTCTATCTTTAGAAATGAGGAAATAAGAAATGAACACAAAAATCTGGAAATCAGCTGCTGCTGTTGCTTTGACTTCCGCAATGGTAGCTGGCTGCTCAAGCTCTTCTGCATCTTCTACTGCTACATCGTCCACTGCCGCTGCTGGCGGTGCTGATCTCGGAGATACAGTAAAAATCGGTTTAAACTTCGAACTTTCCGGTAAAGTTGCCGACTACGGAATCAAGGAAAGAAACGGTGCTTCCATTGCGATCGACCAGTTCAACGCACGTGAAGACAAACCATTCACAGTTGAAGGCGTTGAAATTGATAACAAAGGTGATGCTGCTGAATCCGTTACAGCCATCACTAAATTAATCGAACAGGACGGCGTTGTCGGTGTTGTCGGACCAGCAACTTCCGGTGCTTCCATCGCAACTTATGAATTTGCTACTTCCAAACAGGTACCTGTTGTTTCTCCATCTGCAACTCAGGTTGGTGCAACTTTAAAAGCTGACGGTACTGCATATGATTATGCATGGCGTGTATGCTTCGAAGACAGCTATCAGGGTCAGGGAATGGCTGAATATGCTTACAATGATTTAGGCATGAAGAAAGTGGTCATGATCAATGAAGTATCTGACTATGGTAACGGCCTTGCTGCTGCATTCAAGGAAAAATTCACTGAACTCGGCGGTGAAATCGTTGATGAAACTCAGTACCAGTCCGGTGATACAGACTTCGCAAGCTTCGTAACAAAAATTAAAGGCTTAGACTTTGACGGTATCTATGTTGCCGGCTACTACAACGAAGCTGCTCAGATCGTTAAAGCAGTTAAAGCTGAAGGCATCGATAAACCAATCATCGGTGCTGACGGATTTGATTCCGCTGACTTCATCCAGCAGGTTGGTACAGATGCTGCAAACAACATCTACTACACAACAGCTTATACAGCAATTGATCCTTCTGAAGAATTACAGAAATTCATCGATGACTACAGTGCAAAATACGGTGAAGAACCAAGCATGTTCGCTGCTCTTTCCTATGATGCTACAAACCTGCTTTTAAGCAGTCTCGAATCCAGCGGAAAAACTGGTGCCGAACTGAATGAAGCAATCAAGAATGCTGAATTCTCCGGTATCACTGGTTCTTTCAGCTTTGACCAGGATACTCACACTCCAGTGAAGACCGTTCTTGTTGTAGAACTCGTTGACGGTGAACAGACTAACGTTCAGGAAGTAAAAGCTGAATAATCGTCCAGAACTGCAGGGGGAAATCCCCCTGCCTTTTTTTAGAAAGGAGATCATATGGCTCAGTTTCTTCAGCAGATCGTAAACGGTCTGTCTCTGGGCAGTATCTATGCGCTGGTGGCGTTAGGCTATACGATGGTCTACGGCATCATCAAGCTGATCAACTTCGCACACGGCGATATCTATATGATCGGCGCATATACTGCATTCTTCGTTACAACTTATATGGGGATGAGTTTTATCCCCGCATTGCTTGTCTGCATGATCGTATGCGGCGTTCTCGGTGTTCTGATTGAACGTGTTGCTTACAAGCCATTACGTAAGGCACCTCGTATCACGGCGTTAATCACGGCAATCGGTGTCAGCTATGTTATTGAATACACCACCCAGTTCTTCATGGGTACTTCGGTTAAAACTTATCCGAAATTGCTGCCGGACACTTCTCTGCAGTTAGGTGTCATTAAAATTTCGTATATCCAGATGGTCATCTTCACCGTCACAATCGTTCTGATGGTGCTGCTGACTTTCATTATCCAGAAGACCAAAATCGGACGTGCAATGCGTGCTGTCAGTGCGGATGAAAATGCGGCGAAACTGATGGGTATTTCCGTCGACAATACAATTTCATTCACATTCCTGATCGGATCTGCATTAGCCGGTGCTGCCGGTATGCTCGTCGGTCTTTACTACAACGCTGCCAGCCCGCTGATGGGTATGGTGCCTGGCTTAAAAGCATTCGTTGCCGCTGTATTCGGTGGTATCGGATCCATTCCAGGTGCTCTTGTCGGTGGTCTGTTCATCGGTGTTGCCGAAACAATGGTTGTTGCATACGGTTCTTCCTTATACCGTGATGCCATTGTCTATGTCATTTTGATCATTGTGCTGATTGTTAAGCCAACAGGTCTATTTGGCAAGAACGAAAGAGAGAAGGTGTAGTCCATGGCCAAACAGCTTTATACCAAGACAAATATGATCTGGACTGCAATCGTCCTGGCAATTTTTGCGGTAATTACACTGTGCATGCAGGCCGGTCTGATCAACTCCTACTACGAATCCACGATCTTTACGATCTGCATCAATATTATCCTTGCTGTCTCCCTGAACCTGATCGTCGGTATCTGCGGTCAGTTCTCCTTAGGTCATGCCGGATTTATGGCAATCGGTGCCTATGCTTCCGGTATCATGACCCGTATGATGCCAAACTACGCAGGATTATTTATCGGTATTCTCATCGGCTTTGCGATCTCTGCCGTTGCAGCCATTATCGTCTCTGTTCCGACACTGCGTCTGCGCGGTGACTATCTTGCGATCGCAACACTTGGTTTCTCTGAAATCATCCGTATCTGCATTCAGAACATGAAGATCACAAACGGTGCTGCTGGTCTGACCGGTATTCCGAAACTGACGACATGGCCGATTCTGTTCCTGGCTGTTGTCATTTCCGTTCTGGTCTGCACGAACTTTGTCCGTTCCGTGCCGGGACGTGCCGCAATTGCGATTAACGATGATGAAATCGCTGCAGAAGCAATGGGTATCAACACCACAAAATACAAAGTGTATGCCTTTGTTATCGGTGCAATCCTCGCTTCTCTTGCCGGAAGTCTGTTCGCAAACTACTTCTATGTCCTGAACCCTAGCCAGTTCACATTCAATAAATCGATCGATATTCTCGTTGTCGTCGTATTCGGTGGTATGGGATCTATGTCTGCTTCCGTGCTCGCCGCAATCGTATTAGGTTTCCTGAATATGTATCTGCAGCAGTTCACCGATATCCGTATGATCATCTACGGTGCTGCTTTAGTCATCATGATGATCTTCCGTCCGCAGGGCATCCTCGGTACATGGGAATTCTCTATTGAACGTATTCTGAAAAAGAGAAAAATGAAAAAGGAGGCTGTCTAGATGGAACCAATTCTTGAAGTCACGAACCTTTCCAAAAACTTCGGAGGTCTGGCAGCCGTATCCAATATCAACATGACCATCAACAAAGGGGAACTGATCGGTCTGATCGGTCCGAACGGTGCCGGCAAGACTACGTTCTTCAACCTCCTCACCGGAGTTTATGAACCTTCTGAAGGTCTGATTGAACTGAACATTGATGGCAAGAAAAAACAGATCGGCGGTCTGAAACCGTATAAGATCACCGCTTTAGGTCTTGCCCGTACATTCCAGAATATCCGTCTGTTCAAAAGCATGACCGTTCTGGAAAACGTTAAACTTGCTATGCATAAAAATGCGGGCTACGGCGTTCCGAGCGCATTACTCCGTACTCCGAAGTTCTACAATGCTGAACGCTGGATCGAAGAAAAAGCCTGCGAATATCTGCAGGACGTCGGCTTATACCGTAAACGTTTTGAAAAAGCGACGAACCTGCCATACGGTGAACAGCGCCGTCTGGAAATCGCACGTGCACTTGCTACCGAGCCAAGCATCCTGTTCCTCGATGAACCGGCTGCCGGCATGAACCCGCAGGAAACCGATGATCTGACTAAACTGATCTATCATCTGCGCGATAAATATCATTTAACCGTTGTGCTCATCGAGCACGACATGTCTTTAGTCATGACGCTCTGTGAACGGATTTTCGTTCTGAACTACGGTCAGCTGATCGCTTCCGGAACACCGGATGAAATCAAGAACAACGAATTCGTAATCAAAGCTTACCTTGGAGAGGAGATCTAGTATGAGCTTACTTGAAGTCAAAGACCTTCATGTTCACTATGGTGTAATCGAAGCTTTAAAAGGCGTCTCCATCAAGGTTGAACCGGGTCAGATCGTAACCCTGATCGGTGCCAACGGTGCCGGCAAAACCAGTCTGATGCAGGCTATCAGCGGTATCGTCAAAAAAAGCGGCGGCGAAATTATCTTCAAAGACAAATCTATCTACAAATCCAATCCGGCGCATATTGTCGGTGACGGATTAGTTCAGGTGCCCGAAGGCCGTCATGTTTTCCCGGGTCTGACCGTTTATGAAAACCTGATGATGGGGGCCTACCTGCGCAAAGACAAGAAGAATCTGCAGGATGATCTGAATAAAGTCTATGAACGTTTCCCGATCCTCGAGAAACGTAAAAATCAGGATGCTTCCACTCTGTCCGGTGGCGAACAGCAGATGCTTGCCATGGGTCGTGCGCTGATGTCAAAACCGACTCTGCTGCTGCTCGATGAACCTTCCATGGGTCTTGCCCCGATTCTGGTTAAGGAAATCTTTTCGATTATTACCGATATCCAGCAGGGCGGAACAACCATTCTGCTTGTAGAACAGAATGCACGTATGGCTCTGTCCGTAGCGGATTATGCCTATGTACTGGAAACCGGAAAAGTTGTTCTGGAAGGACCGGCAGCCGAACTTGCCCAGTCTTCCCAGATTCAGGAAGCTTATTTAGGCGGAAGTGCAAAAAAATAACGGACATGGACTTTAATCCATCTTAAAAACAACGGATAATAATATCAGATATAATCAGATGACCATCTGCACAGCCCGTGATCCTTTCCTCATTTCAGAAACCATCAGGTTCCGGGTCTGTGCTTTCTGCATGGTCCAAGGAGATAATAATGTTTCGAGTTAATGACTTTATGACAAAGAATCCGATCACCGTCTCTCCTGATGAAAAGATTTCTGCTGTCATCGATTTAATGAAATACAACAAAATCCACCGTACTCCTGTTGTGGATCACAATGATGAACTTGTCGGCCTGATTACCGAAGGCATGATTGCGTCCAGCAATTCGGCAACAAGCTTAAGCATCTACGAACTGAACTACCTGCTTTCCAAGACAAATGTTCGTACTGTCATGATCAAGCACCCGATTTCCATCAACGAAAACGCGCTGATGGAAGAAGCAGCTGAAAAACTGCTTGCGCATGATATCGGATGTCTCCCGGTTGTGGATGATCATAACCATGTAACGGGCATTCTGACTCAGAATGACATCTTCAAAGCATTCCTCGATATGCTCGCATGGAAGAAAAACGGCAGCCGCATCGTACTTGAAGTACCGGAAGGAATCGGCGTTCTTGAAAAAGTCACGGGCTTATTTGCGGACGAAAATGTTTCTGTCAACTCGATTTCTGTCTATGAACTGAATGACACCGATGCCCAGATTCTGATCAAGACCAAAGGTGTTGTCGATCATGACCGCGTCGGAGAAATCTGTGCGACCGCAGGATTTAAAGTTTTAAGCATCGAAGAACTCTAGAAATAAACTCAGAAAATGAATTATGTGAAGCTCGCGCTCAGACACAGACGCAGGTTTCACATTTTTTGTTGTGCAAATGGATCGCCTTGGTGAAAAAGGCGGATTACCATGAAGTCAGATGTGGGCCGTCCGAGACATAAATTGAGGTAAAACGTAACCATTAAAAAAATGACGGGCTATTCCTCATAAAAAAATCGCCTACAGCGG